>JADFRH010000169.1 GCA_022561415.1 Planctomycetota bacterium | reverse complement strand
ATTCGCGTGTGAAGCATGAAGCGACCCGGTGTGGGGCGCGAGGGACGGCGATGGGGAGATGTCGCCGACGTGGACGTGCGCACCGTGGGACTTTCTTCAATACGGCGACGACCCGGGTGGCCAAGCAGACCGGTAAGACTGGCAGAGCCGGCTTGCTGGTCGGCTTGGCCGCCTGGAACGATCGCTCTGGAGTCTAACTATGGAAATAGCAAATGTTGCCGCACAGACGGCGCAAGGGCCGACGGGGAAGAACGCGTTCGCCCAGCTCGGTAGTGAAGATTTTCTTCGGCTGCTGATCACCCAGATCACGAATCAGGATCCGCTCGAGCCGATGGGGAATGCGGAACTTCTCGAACAACTGTCGTCGATACGTGATTTGGAACTCTCGACGACGCTCACGGACACGCTGCAGAAGCTTGCCGGACAAGACCGGTTCTCGTCGGCGTCGTCTTTGATCGGGAAGTTCGTGTCATCGTCACCGGGAGCGGATGGGCTTGTCCAGCGCGGCGTCGTGCTGGGCGTGCGTTTCACGAACGACGGTCAGCCGCTCTTGCAGTTGTCCGACGGTACCGAGCTGCCAATCGAGCGCGTGCTGACGGTCGAAGCGCCGCTTCAGGCCGCCGAGGCGCTGGTGGGTCAGTCCGTCACCGGAATCGATCGGAGAAAGCCGACGGAGCCGGAGTTCGTTGAGGGCGTTGTGACGGCGGTTCGGGCCGAGTCGCTCGGGGAACTGTTCCTCGAACTCGACAACGGCAAAGAGCTGCGTTTTCGAGATGTTCTGTCCGCCACTTCGGCGACGTAACCAGGAACGAGAAGCCATCGCCCAGGGGCGGGGCAAGACTGAATAGGGAGTTTATTGATGTCATTGACATCCGCAATGTTGGTCGGATTTACCGGAATCAACAGCAACACCGTGGCCGTGGATACCGTGGGTAACAACTTGGCCAATCTGAATACGACCGGCTTCAAGGGGCAGCGTACGCTGTTCCAGACGCTGTTCTACGAGACCCTCAGCGAGGGGCAGGCGCCGCTCGGCGATCGTGGCGGCACGCTGCCCAGGCAGACCGGCTACGGCGTCAGCGTCGCGTCGCTTCAGCGCGACTTCGGCCAGGGCGCCTTGGATAGCACCGGAATCCAAAGCGACCTGGCCGTCGCCAACGGCAATGGGTTCTTCGTGCTTCAAGGTTCCGGCTCAGATCAAACCTACACGCGCGACGGTTCGTTTTCACTCGACGAGACTCAGACGCTGGTCTCGGCGAACGGCGCGCGGGTCCAGGTGTTCGGAGCGGATGCCGCAGGCAACATAGCCGCCGGCAGACTTACCGATCTGGTCATCCCGCTGGGAAGCATCGGACCGGCCGTCGCCACCACGGCGGTGATACTCGATGGTCGGCTGGACAGTGCAACGGGCATCGCGTCCGTCGGTGCCGTGACCGTCTCCGATGCGCTCATGACTGCGTCGGGCGCGGCAACGGCCGCGACGCCATTGACACAGCTAATCGATGAATCCGGAACCACGCTTTTCGCAACGGGCGATGAGGTGGTCATTTCGGCAAGCAAGGGCGGGATCGCCACGCCGACATCCACGTTTCTGGTCGGAACAACGGGTTCCACGTTGGGCGACCTCGCCACGCATCTGGATGCGGTGCTGGGGATCGCGACCGGCCCGAACGAGGCCGGCACGCCCGGCGTCACCGTTTCTGACGGTTCAGAGTTTGCTGCCGGCGCGCTGGTCATTCGATCCAACACCGGGAATCTCAACGCGGTTGAACTCAACGCGGGTTCGATCGTCAACCGCACCGGGTCGGTCGCGTCGCCGCTGTCGTTTACGCAGGTGTCCGAGTCGCTCGGCGGCGGCGTGACGAC
The DNA here is from genome assembly GCA_022561415.1 of Planctomycetota bacterium. The sequence goes on along the minus strand of JADFRH010000169.1, from coordinate 3,605 downwards.
GAGTTTCGGCGTGTTCGATTCGCTCGGCAACTCGGTCGATGTCCGGCTTCGCTTGGTGCTTGAGTCGAAGTCGCCGACCGGCACGACCTGGCGGTTTCACGCCGAGTCGGTCGACGACAGTGACGCTTCGCCGTTGTTGGGGACCGGCACGGTTTCGTTCGATGCCAACGGCCAATTCGTCAGCGCAACCAACACGGCGCTGACGATCGACGCGGAGGACTCGGGCGCGACCTCGCCGCTCTCGCTTTCGCTCGACTTCACCGGCGTGACGGGGCTGGCCAGTCCCGATGGGACGTCCGAGGTGATGATGGCGAGTCAAAACGGGACGGCCGCCGGCGAGATGACCGGCTACTCCATCGATGCCGACGGCATCGTGACCGCCAGCTTCTCGAATCAGCAGACACGCGTGCTGGGTCAGATTGCGCTGGCGACGTTTCCGAATCGAGAGGGGCTGGTGGCGCTGGGCGAAAACCGTTTCGCGATCGGACCCAACACGGGGGACGTGACGATCCGGGCGCCCCGGACAGCCGGAGCGGGAAGCGTGATCTCCGGCGCACTCGAGCAGAGCAACGTCGATCTTGCGCGCGAGTTCATCAATCTGATTTCAGCCTCGACGGGCATCTCGTCGGCCAGCCGCGTCGTTCGGGTCGCGGACGATCTGCTTCAGGAGTTACTGCTGATCGCCAGATAGCCGACCCCGGCGCGCCGGGGCTTGCAGGTCGCGTGCAACGTGCCATGTGAGTTCAATTGCCATGATTACCATCACCCGACTTGACAAACGCGTGATCGTGCTGAACGCGGACCTGATCAAGATGCTCGAGGCGACGCCGGACACCATCGTGACGCTGATCAACGGCGATACGATCGTCGTCCGCGAATCGGTCGAGGAGGTCGTGCAACGGATTATTGAATACCAGCGCCTGGTTCGCGGCTTCCAGGTCGTGTAGCGATCTTGCGGACCAAGGAACCGGTTGTGCGGACGTTCCGATAAACGATCGGGCGTCTGGTGGAGCGACCTGTAGGGATAGTCGATATCCAGGCGACACCGCGCGAGTTGCGCGCCAACTGCGCCGGGGGATGGAACGATATGGATATTGCGACGATTGTCGGATTGGTTGTGGGCGTCGCGCTGATGCTCTGGGCGATCATGGGCAAGTCCGATCTCAGCGCGTTTGCTGATGGCGGCTCGGTGGCCATCGTGCTGGGCGGCTCGTTCAGCGCTGCGCTCATCAGCTTCCCGATTCAGAATCTGGTCGGCGTCGCCAAGGTGGTCAAGAACTGTTTCTTCACGAAGGCACGCAACCCCAAGGACTTGATCACGGAGATGGTCGGTTACGCCGAGGTGGCCCGTCGAGATGGGATTCTCGCTCTGGAAAACGTGTCGGCTGACATTCAGGATCCGTTTCTGCTCGCCGGTATCCAGATGGCCGTCGACGGAACCGATCCCGATCTGATCGAATCGATCATGCTCAGCGACCTCGAGTCGGTGGAGGCGCGGCACGCCGAGGGAAAGGCCTTGTTCGATAACATCGGCAAGTTCGCGCCGGCGTTCGGTATGATCGGGACGCTGATCGGTCTGGTGATCATGCTCCAGAACATGGCCGATCCCGCGTCGATCGGTCCGGCGATGGCCATAGCGCTGCTCACGACGATGTACGGAGCGCTGCTCGCCAATCTGGTGGCACTGCCGTTGGCCGAGAAGCTCGGTCTGCGAAGTCGGCAGGAGACCATGCTCAAGATGGTCGTGATCAAAGGCGTGATGTCGATTCAGTCAGGCGACAACCCACGGATCGTCGAGCAGAAGCTCAAGACGTTCCTTCCCAGTCGACTGCGCGAGCTGGAGGATGGTGCCGCCAAGGCGGCGTAGGGGTCGGGATATGCGTCGACGAACGGTTCAAAAAGCTCCTGCGGGAGCGCCCGACTGGATGGTGACCTACGGCGACATCATGACGCTGTTGTTGTGCTTCTTTGTCATTCTCGTATCGATGAGCGAAATAAAGCAGGATCAACGCTTTCAGCAGGTCATGGAGTCGCTTCGGCGGGCGTTCGGGGGCTATCACGGATCAGTCGGGGCGATTCCGATTGAGAACGAGCCGACCAACGCGCTGATTGCCAAGCTGCTTGAACTCGAGGTTCCCCACAACCGGAAGAAGAAGGGGGATTCGGACGAGGAGGGGATTCACGGAAAAAAGTTTCGCGTGACGAACGTGCGCGACGGGCTGGAGGTCGTCATCGGTGGTCGGATCACCTTCGAGCGTTTCAGTGCGACGCTGAAACCGGAAGGGCGGGGTCTGATCGCAAAGGCGGCCCAGCGTCTTCGTGGGTACAACACCAAAATTGTCGTTCGCGGTCACACCACGCACGAGGCGTTGCCCGAAGATTCGCTGTATGACGATCTCCGCGACCTGTCGTACGCACGGGCGCGAGCAGTGGCGACGGAGCTTGAAGAGAACGGCGTCCGCCGGGTTCGTATGGTTCTCAGCGCCCTGGGCGACACCGAACCCCTCGTTCGGCAGGCGTATACGGAAGAGCGACGCGCCCTGAATCGGCGCGTTGAACTAATTGTAACCGAGGAACTGATCGAAGACTACGCCGGCTCCACGCAGGCCGACGATCTTGTGGAGTAAGCGCATGGCGGCTGAAGAAACGGATGCCACTACAAAACAGGCCGAGCCCGGAAAGAAACGTATGACCGGGATCATTGTCGTCGCCGCATTGATGGCGATCGAGGGTGTGGGCGTGTTCATGCTCGCCAAGGCGATCAGCCCCGAACCCGTATCAACGCTGGCGATCGATGGAGAGGGCGGCGCCGACGGCGGGAAGCAAGCAGGCGATGAAGAATTCGCCGAGATCGAGATCGCCGAGTGTCGTCCGAGCAATGTGATGACCGGCAAGTTCGTCACGTTCCACATTCGCGTATCAGCGCTGGTAGCCGCCGACGACATCGAGCGGGCGGAGGGCATTGTTCGAAACAAACGGGCCCGGCTCGAAGACGCCGTCAATACTGTTATCCGCAGTTCCGAACCCAAGCACTTCACGGAGCCGGGGCTGGAGTCAATCAAACGTCGCCTCAAGCATGAGTTCGATACCGTGTTCGGAGACAACCAACTGATTCGGGACGTGTTGATTCCGCAGATGCTGCAATCCGGTCCCGGGGTTTGAGTGTGCCGCAGACCGGCGGTTCACCGATAATACCGCTCTATCGGAACCGTGACAACCGCAAGGGCATGGATGGTGAAACGTGGCGGAGCCTACAAACGAGCCAACCGAAGACACGCCCGCGTCAGATGACGCGGCGTTCGACGAGTCAGCGATCGATCCCGTCACGAACGGCGAATCCGACGGAGGCGCGGACGATGCGCAAAAGCCCGCAGGTTCCGAGCCCGACGCCGCCGCGCCCGACACGGGGGAGATGAGCCAGGCCGACATCGACGCCATGATGGGCGGGCCGACCGCGGAGGAGACCCCCGCCGCCGAGGCGCCTGTTTCACGACCCGATAAAACGAGACGGTCGAAGCACTAAATGCGCTCCCTTAAGGTCTGCGCCTATCGGCTTCACCTGCGTTGGAATCGCCCGCCGAAAGCCCCCCCCGGGGATGCGCGCG
>JADFRH010000168.1 GCA_022561415.1 Planctomycetota bacterium | reverse complement strand
AATCTCCGGCGGCGGGTCGCCGCGCTTGATCGCTTTTTCCTTGTCGCGTTTGCTCATCTTCGAGCCGTTCATGTTGAAGATGACCGGCAGGTGAGCGAATCGCGGCGTGGCGAACCGGAGGGCGCGCTGCAAGGACACGTGCTTCGGCGTGTTCATCAGGTGCTCCTGCCCGCGGAGCACGTGCGTGATCTTCATCAGCTCGTCATCGACGACGCAGGCGAAGTGATAGGTCGGAAACCCGTCGCTTTTTTGGATCACGAAGTCCTCATGCTGATCGGCCGCCACCGTGACCTCGCCGAGGATTTCATCGACCACGGTGATGTCCGCATCGGGCATCTTGAAACGGACCACGACCTTGCCACCGGCGTCACGCGCGGCGCGCCCCTGCTCTGCGGTCGGCAGCGGATCGGGGCGAGGATACTTGAAGCCGCCGTGGGCTTTCTCGGCGGCCTCGCGCATGGCGCGCAGCTCGTCAGGGGTCTCCAACGCGTAATAGGCGTCGCCCGAGTCGAGAAGCCGGTCGAGATGGCGGTTATACATGTCGAGTCGCTCGCTTTGGAAATAGGGTCCGAAGTCGCCGCCCGCCTCGGGCCCCTCGTCCCAGCTCAGCCCGAGCCATCGCAGGTCGTCGAGGATTTTCTGGACGGAGTCGTCGACGTGACGAGTTCGATCTGTGTCCTCAATGCGCAGGACAAACGTGCCGCCGGCCTTTCGCGCAACGAGCCAGTTGAACAGGACCGTTCGCGCGCCGCCGATGTGCAGATACCCCGTCGGTGACGGGGCGAATCGTACTCGAACCGCATCCTGTTGATCCTGAGTCACGTCAAACCCTCGGTAACGGTCGCCGGCTACGCGCCTTTGCGCATCGATTGTGGTTCTTCGGTCGCCACCGTTAGCTTGTCGCGCGCGGTGCGCTGGCGATACAGCCGCAGAAGGTGAAACACCGGACCGCTCGCGGCGTACCACATCACGAGCAACAGCAGCACCGGGGCCTTGTAGAGCCAGAACACGGCAAACACGATCACGAGCGTGATAATGTGGCTAAACGGCTTCTTACCGAGGAAATAGGTTCGATGAAACCGGCGATAGCGAATACGGCTGACCATGAGCAGCGCCATCGCGACGGCCATGGCGGGAAGCGCGTAGACGATGCTTCGTGAGACAATGCCCAGATCGGGCTGATCGTGACAGAGAATCATCGCAGCCATAACGCAAGCGGCGCCGGGGCTCGGAATGCCATAAAACGTGCGAGGGTCGAAGTCGGCCTTGGCATGCTCGACGTTGAACCGTGCAAGACGGATCGCCGTGAACGCCACATACAAGGCGGCCGAGAGCCAGGTGAGTCGGCCGAGGAAACTCGCGCTGATCGGCGAAGGCAGGATCGCGTCCGCTGCCAGCTTGTTCATCATCAGCGCGACCATCAAGGTGGCCGGTGCGACGCCGAACGTGACAACATCTGCGAGCGAATCGAGCTGTCCGCCGAAGTTGGTCGTGCTTCGCGTGACCCGAGCGAGCAACCCGTCGAACATGTCGAAGACCATGCCCAGGAGAATGAGCCCCGCGCCGACCGACAAGAACGAGGGGAGCATCAGTTCGAGCAGCGGCGTTCGCAACGAACCGGCGTCCAGCGCCATAACGGGCGCGGCGGATGCGTGTACCGCCCGCATCGCGAAGTGAATCGCCGCGAATCCGCAGATGAGGTTCCCCAGCGTCATGAGTGTGGGAAGCAGGGAGAGCGTTCTTACCGGCAAGCCGGTTTCACCGGTACGCCGGTCGCGGCGCGACCACCGCGTTGCCGGATGCTTCGCAATCATCGGTTTCATCATGGCTATTCTACGCCTGTGCGTCTGGCAAGCCGACTGCGTCGGTCGGTAAGCCGACTGCGTCGGTCGGCAAACCGACCGTGTCGATCGGGGCGTCGACGGCGCCCGGAAGCGGTGCGACAAGCTGTCGCGCGATTACGGTTTCACCGGCTCGCACCTTGTCTCCCAGGGCGACCTTGACGACGGTCGTCTCCAGCCGCGGGATTACCAATTCCGTACGCGACCCGAACTTGATCATTCCGAACCGCTCACCCATGGTGAGATCATCGCCCTCTTTCGCGTGACAGATGATCCGCCGCGCGACCAGTCCCGCCACCTGCCGAACCTGAACCGGGCCCGGCATCGGCTCATCGGCGTCGATCAGCAGGGTGTTGGCTTCGTTGCGGCTGCCGGATTCCGGATGGCGGGCGTCGAGGAATTCGCCTGCCTTGTACGACACCGATCGCACTCGTCCCGCGCACGGTGCGCGGTTGATGTGTGCGTTGAACAGGCTCAGAAAGATCCCGATCTTAACGGCCGGTCCGCCGAGGGGCTCAAAGAAATCCAACTCCGTGATTTCGGTAACGGTGCCGTCGGCCGGGGCGCACAGGTCGCCGGGCTGAAAGCTCCCGAAGCGCTCCGGGTCGCGAAAGAACAGCAACACCCAGACCCAAAGCGCGACGGGAACGATCGCAAGCGGCCACACCAGCGCCCAAGCGACGGCCGTCGCCGGCACGAGGACGGCCGTGGCGAGGGCGATCTCGCGGATACCTTCTTTGGCAATGGGTAGGCTCATGATGCACTCGGTCACCGCGCTAACGCGCACGCGATGCGGCACATCCTATCCCTTCTTGGCGGGCTTCGCCAGAAGGCTTTCGATGAGTTCGGGCAGGTTTTCGCCGCGGGTGATACTGCGAAGGATGCCTTTGCGGTCTGCAACGAAATAGACCGGCACCGAGACCACGCCCATGGATGCGAGCGCGTCGTCATCGAGACCCTTTTCGTCGAAGTACTGCGGCCAGGACATGTTGAACGTGTCGAGGGCATTACCGATTTGGTCGTGGCTCTTGTCCAAATTGACGCCCACGAGTTGCAGGCCGCGGTCTTTGTGCTTGCGATGCAGTTCGATCAGCCGGAGTAAATCGTTGCGTGACGCCGAACTCCACGTCGCCCAGAAGTGGACGACGAGCACCTTGCCGAGATAGTCTTGGGCTCTGATGGTCTTCCCATCGTTTGTCGTGTAATCAAACGCGAACGGCTTTCCGATCGCGTCCACCCGGTACAGTTCGCCGGTCGCCCGCATGGTTGCGCGGTGGCCGGGATGGTCGCGCTGAAGCAGGGTGAGCACCTTTCGCGCCGGATCGACCTGATCGAGTGCGATCAGGTTGCGAATCAGGCTCGCTTGAATAACAGGCACACGTGCGGACGCGGGGTGGTCGGTCAGGAACGCCTCGTAGCGCTCGACCGTACCGGCCAGCCGCCGCCGCGCCGGTATCTTCTCGAGCCTCGCCCCGAGCACGAAGCCCTGAATCGCGTAGAAAGCGCTCTCCGAGGCGAGTTGCGGACCCGGGTTTCCGCGATCGATCTCGGCGGTGAGTTCAAGCAATTCGTCCAACCGGTCCTGATCGCTACGCGCCAGTTCGGCCAACGCCTTGAGTTTCGTCGCGGTGACCTGTTCCGTAAATCGCGAGTTCGCAAATCGTGCCAACAGCACGTTGACGTGCGTGATCGCTTCTTCCCACAGCATGATTCGAAGGCCGGCTTGGCGAGCGCCTTCCTGCCGCCCATCGAGCATCTTCTCGAAGCCGCCGATACGGCGAGCGAGTGCCTCTTCGGACAAGTCCTGAGGACCGGTGACACCGGCAGAACCGGCTTGGCGGGCGGCTTGCCGGTTGACCGGACCCGTCGAGTCTGAATCCGGCTGCGCGCCGACCGAGGTCGCGACGACGATGGGCAGGAACAGGGATACCCGTCGTGAGAATGACCTCATGAATTCGACCCCGATGCCTCAGTGCGGTGTGCCTCAGCCAATCCGCATGAATCCTTCGACGACCGCGCCGCTCTTGATCTGAAGCCGCGGCGCGACCACGTCGCCCTTGAACCATCCGGTCTTACCGATGCTGACTTTGCCCCTCGCGGTGACCTGTCCCTGGAGCTTGCCCTTGACCGTCAGGTTCTCGACCTTGATCGGCGCCACCACGAACCCACGGCGCTCGACCACGATGTCGCCGCACGTCGCGAAGTCGTTGACCGCATAATAGCCCTTGATCTTGTAGTTCTCGAGAATGAGTCGCTTCTTGCATTGCGGACAAAAGACCGACATGGCCCGAGTCGGAACCTCGTTCACGTGTTCGCAGTTTGTGCAAACGACGTTCCGGGTCTGGGCAGGGTCGCGCGCTTTGAGAATCGGCATTGTTCGGCTCCATCCGCGCCGGCCCGTCGCAAGCACCGCTTTGCATGAGGGAAGAATCGCATTCGATCCGGTGCGATTGCTGCGAATCGACAACACACAAAGCAGGCGAGCGACTGGGGCTGCCACCATCCAATGTTCGGCAACCGCCGGCGTGCCTTGGCTTCGTTTATCTTCTTATCGCTGCCTGCGTAGCCTGTCCAGGTACGGAAACCCTGGCTTTCGACGGGACCACGGTCGCTACGGGAGCTGAAGCCGGCAAGCCGACGTTGTCGGTCGCCTTGGTTGCTTCCTGCGGCTTCGCCTGAGCGTTCGTACCGATCACGCAACGACCGACCAGCACGGCGCCCTCGGCGACCTCGAGCTTGGCCGCCTTGACATCGCCCTCCAGCCTCGCTGAGGACGCGAGTTGAATCTTCCCCTTGGCCGAGAGGTTACCCTTTACCTCACCCTCAACGTGAACCGCGCCGGCCTTGACATCGCCGGTCAGCATGGCGCCGTTGGCCACGAGCAGTTGACCTTCGCTAATGATCTCGCCGTCGAACTTTCCGAGCAGGCGTACGCCCTTCTCGAAAGTGAGTTTGCCTGTGAATACCGCGTCCGCGCCCAGCGTGGTGGGATAGTCGCCTTTCGGGTCAGCCATGATGGCCCTCCTTGCATAGTCAAAGGTTCGTGCCGACCAACAAAGCCGGCTTGCCGGTCGATTCCAAAGCCTCCCACTCGCCCACCGGAGGCAACAGGCCGGAATTCTACCGGTTTTGGAGACGGTTTCAACCGGAATAAGTCGAGAAAGCCGTCAGGACTTGCAAGGCGGCGCATGTTTCCCTGGAATGTGGTCTCACCGGTCGGCCTGGCATGGGTTCGGCCACCATGAGCCGCAAGATGGCACCAATCGGCACCCGCGCCTACAGACCGATGCCCCCAATGACCATAGCTGCCCTCGACATCAAGGCCCTGCGACGGTGGATAGAGGCCCGTTTCTCACGGTCGCCGGGTCCCGGCGGGCAGAACGTCAACAAGCTCGACACCCGCGTTACGCTCCTGCTGGACTTCGAGGCCTGCGGCGTGCTGTCCGAGACACACAAGCGGCGAATCCGGACAAGATTGCGGACCCGGCTGGCTCGCGACGGACGCCTGAGAGTCATCCGCCATCGGGAGCGGACACAGGCCCGCAATCGAAAAGCGGCCGAGATGCAAATGCTCGAGCTGCTGGCCGGGGTCATGCGGCAGGACAAGCGCCGGGTGCCGACGAAACGGACCGCCGCCTCCAAGCGCCGGAGGCTCGCAGACAAGCGGCGCCAAGGCGAGCTGAAAA
>JADFRH010000167.1 GCA_022561415.1 Planctomycetota bacterium | reverse complement strand
TTAACGGTCGAGCAGTTCCTTCGCTTCATCGCCCACGCCTACGGACTGACGACCGACCTCTCTGACGAGCGGATCGATTTCTGGCTCGAACAGCTCTGGCTGGTCGAGAAGCGGCACGTTCTGGTCAAGCATCTATCGCGCGGCATGCGCCAGCGGGTCTCGCTCGCGCGAACGTTTCTGCCACAGCCGCATGTGATTCTGTTGGACGAACCGCTTTCGGGCCTCGACCCGGCCGGGCGGATCGAACTGCGCCGCATCCTCGGCAGGTTGCGCGACCAACAGTGCGCGATGATCGTCTCTTCGCACATCCTGGCGGACCTGGAAGAGGTCGCGACGCACATCGCCATCATCGCTCAGGGCAGTGTGCTCCGGTGGTGTACGACGGAGGAAATACAGCACGAACATCGCGAGCGCCGGACCTATCGCCTGATAACCTTGGACGGCTGGCCACCCGATAGCGATCCGTTTGTCGGGTTCGACGATGTGCAGGATGTGCAACGCTCGGGCCGGCAGTATGAGTTCACGTACAGCGCTGACGAACGAAAGGCGGCAGCGCTTCTGCGGCGACTCATCGAAGAAAACGTTCGAGTCCTATCGTTCGAGGTCGTCAAGACGAGCCTCGAAGAGGCGTACCTACGCGCCGGCGTGAAGCAGGTGGACTGATGAGTAATCGACTACGACTACCGCTTCCGGTCTGGCAACTGCAATACCAGTTGCTCGGCGGTCATCGGCGAATGATTATCGTATTCGTGGCTGCGGTTTCAATCCTGACCGTCGCGATCCTCGCAACCCATCGACTCTCGCAGTTGCCGTTTATACGCATATCTCGACCGGTGTTGATGTTCCTGACGGGCATTCAGGTGTTTGTGACCGTTTTGGCCGGGTGCAACGCGGTTTACAGAGCGATGCTGCGTGATTACCAGAGCAAAATGATGGAATCACACCGGCTGACTCCGATGTCTAACCTGGCAATCGTTGTGGGATATCTCTTTGGCCCGGCGCTACAAACGCTCGTACTGTTTTGCGTGTTCATGGCGACCGGAGTCCTGGTCAGTCACTTCGGCGGCCGGCCGGTCGGTATGTGGATATTCGGCAATCTCCTTCTGCTCAGCGGGGCAATCATGGTTTGGTCCGGCGCCGTGTTTGTTGGAATGCGGCAGGATAAGCCGGTCAGTCCCGCGCCGATCGTCGTCGGGTTTGCCGCGTTGTCATTTCCACTCGCCATGGTGCCCGCCCTGGGCTTGCTCACCGGAGTTTACGCGGGCCACCTTAGTGTGTGGATGATGATCGGGACGCTGCCGGTCCCGCCGAGAGCGGCGATTGTCATCGTCGTGGTAAATCTAGCCTACACGTGTTTTTGGGTTTCTACTGCCGCCGTCAAGTACCGCCGCCCCGATCTGCCCGCACTCACCGGCGCTCGCGGCCTGTTTTTATTGGGCATGAGTTTGTTGATCGGAGCGGTCGGAATCGTGGCGTTCAAGCAGATTGCAACAAACACGGCGGGCCTGTCAGAGTTCTACAAACCCAGCCTGGTTCGAACTCAATGGCTCGTCACGCTGAACTGCGCGTTGCTACTCGCGGCCGTCGTCACCGGAGGTTCCGTCCGATGCCGCGTTCTCGATAGCCGCGGGACCGCGCTTCGCGGGCGATCGGACCGCATGTCGCCCCTGACGATCGCGATTCTGACCGCCGCACTGATCTGCGCAATCATGGCCGGCGCAAGTACCCCGATCTGGACGCGGCTTCTCTCCACAGAGCGCAGCGATGTGCTGCTGGAAAACTTGGTGACGTATGCACCGGTTTGGGGATGGACGTTAGGGGCATGCCTCCTGGCGACCCTTACGTTTCGAAGTGTGTTGGAGATCGGGTACCGCCTGTTGTCCTCGCCCAAAATCTTGGTGTTCGTGTTTCTGGCCGTCGCGTGGGCGGCGCCACCCGCGATCGACGCAGCGTACATGGAATATATGCGCGAATTTCGGGGAGGCGCCGAATACTCCTGGCTCACCGCAGCTTCCCCGCCGGGCATGCTGGGGGCGATCTGGGGTCCGCTCGACATCCGGCTCTGGCCCGGGTTGGTCGCCCAGCTTGTCGTGCTGGCGAGTATGGTGTTGGTTGCCCGGCGCGCACGGCGGAAAGAAGAGGCGAAGAGTGCCTAGTGAAGAGTGAAGTGTCAGCCGTCTTGACGTTTTGACGTTTCGACGTTTTGACGTTTCGACGTTTCGACGTTTTGACGTTTCGACGTTTCGACGTTTTGACGTTTCGACGTTTCCTTCTGCTCCAGCGCTTCGATGCGCTTGGCCATCTCGCGAATCTTCTGAACCAACTCGGGCAGCTTGTGGTATGCGGCGTGCGCGCGGCGATACCGTCGTATGTCGATGGCCGGAGTGCCCCGAACGATCGCACCTTCGGGAAGATCGCCGAACACGACCGACAGGGCCGCCACCTGCGCTGCCCGCCCGATGGTCATGTGATCGCTGACCCCGGACTTGCCGCCGAAAACGCAATGGTCTCCCAAGGTCACCGATCCACCGAACGCACAGTGCGCGACGATCATGCAGTGCTCGCCGATGTCGCAGTTGTGAGCGATCTGGCACGCGTTATCGATCTTCGTGCCGCGTCCGATGCGGGTGACACCGCTGCGGGCGCGATCGATCGAGGTCAGCGCGCCGACCTCGACGTCATCCTCGATGCTCACCGTACCGATCTGCGGAATCTTTTTGTGCCGTCCGTCGCGCTGAAGATAGCCGAATCCGTCCGCGCCGATGATCGCGCCCGGATGAATGATGACCCGGTCGCCGATCTCGATGCGCTCGCGCACCACGACGCCCGGCCACAGCACGCAGTCGCTGCCGATCTTCGTGTTCGCACCGACGTACACGCCGGGGTGTAGCTGCGATCCGTTGCCCACCACCGCACCCGCCCCGACGAACACGTTGGCTCCGATGGCCGCTCCGTCGACCGAGGCGTCATCGCTAACGACGGCCGTCGCGTGTACGCCCGGCTCGACAACAATCAGCGGTGGGGCGAGCCATTCGAGCACCGAACAGATAGCATCGTCCGGATCGCGAACACGAATGACGGTTCGCTCCGGCAGTCTGCACGGCTCGGGAATGAGTATGACGCCGGCCTTGGACTTGGCCGCGCGCGGCAGAAGTTCCTCGTCGCCGACCCAGGAGAGCGCATCGGCGCCGGCCGCTTCCAGCGTCGCCACCGTGCGGATTGGGGTGTCTCCGTCCCCCTCGAACGGCGCAGCGAGCCTCTCGGAAAGCTCGCGTACGGTGATAGCTTTCTCACGCGGCATACCTGTTTCCCTCATTCGCCGGGCACCGACCGGACCGGCGCAACAACACTCGTACTTACGACAGCCCGCCGGAACAAGCAAGTTGGAGGATTTCAATCGCTGATACAACGCTCGATATGCGTCCCAGGGAACCGTACCGCCCACCGGCGGATTCGCATACGATTGGTCCATGTCCGTCTTTGCCGATCAGGCCGTCGTGTTGCTGCGATACGACTACTCGGAAACGTCGCAGATCGTCGCCCTGATGACGCGCGACCACGGCGTCGTCCGCGCGATCGCCAAGGGAATCAAACGCGGCACCAAGACGCGCTTCGCGACCGGCATCGACCTGCTCGACGTCGGGCGCGTTGTTCTCAGCAGTCGTCGGGAGAAACGGGACAAGCTCGCCACCGTCACCGAGTGGAAGCAGACGCAGAGCCTCAACGGCCTCCGCGACAAGCTCTTTCGGATTCACGCCGCGCAATACGCGGCCGAGATCACCAGCCATCTAACCGAGGACTGGGATCCGCACCCGGCGCTCTTCGATCATCTCGTGGCCGCGCTGACCGAGCTGGCAGGCGCCGACGAGCCGCTGGCGACCCTCGTTCGGTATCAACGGGGATTGTTGACCGAGATCGGCTCGCTGCCGCGCTTCGAGGCGTGCGTCGCCTGCGGCCGGGGGGAGAATCTCACTCACTTCTCGTCGCGGGAAGGCGGCATGATCTGCCGCGACTGCGAGGCCTCGCAGATCGAGAAGCACGGCGTCACCGCCGAAACCCTCCGCCGCGTGCAGGAAAAAACAATCGAACCGCCGTTTGCCGGCGCCTTCTCCCTGATGAATTACCACATCTCGCACCTGATGGGCCGCGAGTCGCGCCTGGCTCCGAAACTCGTGCCGCCGGCGAAACGCCGAAGTACCTAACGACAAAGAGCTTCAGCCGTGGTAGGTGGTGGGTGCCCCCCCTACTCTGTAGGTGCGGGCCGGATGATACGACAAGGTTCCCTGCGTCGCACCGGTCCCGGCGCGCCGGGACCGGCGTTTCGACGGGCTGGAAGCCCGTGCCACACTCTGTGTATCATCGTGTCCCCCACCTCGAAACGAGGTGGGCCACCTCTCACGCTTGCGTGGCCACGGTCTCGTCTGCGCCGGAACGGAAGTCAAGGTCTACAACGGCAGTCCCGATACAACGTTGGAATGTTTTCTGCGCGTCTCGTTTGAGTGGGCGCTGCGCAGTAACGGCGGATCATTCTCGGTAAGCGATTGACGTCAACCACGCGCTCAATAGAATCGATCCACTGGCCGGTGGTTCAATCTTCACTGACAAGGGGTTTCTCGATGGCGACATCCAAGCGTTGGGCCTACTACTTCGGTAACGGAAAAGCGGACGGGCGAGGGGATCAGAAAGAACTACTCGGCGGCAAAGGCGCCGGCTTGGCAGAGATGACGCGCATCGGGCTGCCCGTTCCGGGCGGCTTCACGATCACCACGGAGGCCTGCAGCGCTTATAACCAACGCCAAGGCAAGTGGCCCGCCGGGCTCGAAAAGCAGATACGCCTGATGTTGGCGAAGCTCGAGCGTTCGTGCAAAAAGAAGCTGGGTGGAGCGAAGGATCCGCTGCTCGTGTCCGTGCGCTCCGGCGCCGCGAGGTCGATGCCGGGCATGATGGAGACGATTCTCAACCTCGGCCTGAACGACAAGTCGGTCGAGGGGCTCGCCAAGGTCTCGTCGAATCGCGCTTTCGCGCTGGATTCCTACCGCCGCTTCATCATGATGTACGGCGCGACGGCCAAGGGCATTGATAAGGACCACTTCGAAGATGTTTTCCACGAGCTCAAGGAAACCCGCACGCGGTCGCGTCTCGGATTCGATACCGATCAGCGCGTTCAGGACACCGACGTCAACGCCGAAGAACTGGCGGACCTGGTCGCTGACTTCAAACGAATCTACCGCCAACACGCCGGGGAGGATTTCCCGCAGGATCCGTTCCAGCAGCTCAAGGGCGCCATCAGCGCCGTCTTCGATAGCTGGATGGCCGACAAGGCCGTCACCTACCGGCGCCTCGAGAAGATCACCGGGCTAAACGGCACGGCCGTCAACATCTGCCGGATGGTCTTTGGAAACATGGGCGACGACTGCGGCACGGGCGTCTGCTTCACGCGCGACCCCAGCACCGGCGAGGCCGTCTTCTACGGCGACGCCCTGATCAACGCCCAGGGCGAGGACGTGGTGGCCGGCGTCCGGACGCCCATGAAACTTTCCGAATTCAAGACGCGCATGCCGGCGGCGTATGACCAGCTCGAGGC
>JADFRH010000002.1 GCA_022561415.1 Planctomycetota bacterium | reverse complement strand
GACCAAACGAGAGTTTCGAGACCACGTGGAGTCCGCCGAGGCCGCACTCGATGATCTTGCGTGCAGCGGGCTCGGACGTTGGATGCACGAACAGCCGAACGCACGGGACGGAACGAAACGCGGACGGCCGCGGCGTGTTTTCCAGCTCGCCCGCACCGACAACGCCAACGAAAATATGACTGGCGCACCCGAGAACGCTAATTCCGTAGACGTTGACGCTGTAGACGCGGGCGGTGCCCATGAAGCCGCCTGTACAGACCGAGAGGTGATCGAGTTATGACCGGCGTGCTACTGCTTGAACAGCTCCAAGAGCGGGACATTCGTCTGTCGGCCAACGGGGACCGGTTGGTAGTCGATGCGCCGCGTGGTTTGCTGACCGCACAGCTTCGGGAAACACTCTTGGACCGAAAGGCCGAGTTGCTGGCGATCCTTGCCGATCGTGACGACTCGGCGCGGCAGGCGGCAGCACTGCTCTCCCGCGTGGACGACCCCGATGTGCGTGCCGATCTGCGCGAGTTATTCGAGCATCGCGCGGCTGTCTGTGAGTTTGACGGCGGTCTGAGCCGGACCGATGCGGAGCGGATCGCGCTTTCCGAGCTGTACGCAGCGATCCGGAAAGCGGACGAATCCCCTTGACAACGCGCCTATTATGAGGTATATTTAAGATGAGCATGGATGCAAAAGCACGTAGGGCACTCGGTGTGATTCAGGAGTGCGTAGCGGCCAAGCGGTACATCGTGCTGCCGCATTTCGTGCAACGCATGGACCGGCGCGGCTATTTCTGGGCGGACGTGCTTGCGGTGATTAACGATCCGAGCGATGTTCGCTCTGACGGCCGAGACCGATTCGACCGGCCGAAGTGGATCATTGCCGGTAACACAACGGACGGCTTGACCGTCGAGCTGGTCTGTGCGATTGACCGGGATGATCGCGGCAACGTGACGGTGTTCATCACGATCTACTGAGCGATGCTGATTATGGAATCGAAATCCGGCTACAAGCGACGGCGCGGGCGTGGCCCGGCTGCGCAGCTCGGCCATCCGGACTTGCCGTACGCGATGAAGCTGCCGGACGGTCGGACGCTGTATGTCGAGGTACCGGGCCGATGGGTAACGGCCGATCGCGACGGCAAACCGGCGCTGTTGCCGGAGGGTGTGGCGTTTCTGGATCGCATCCGGGCGTTGGCTATCACGCTGGACCGACCGCCCGGCCCCGGTTACATCGTCGCATTGCGGGAAGCGCTGGGCATGACCCAAAAGGAATTCGCCGAGCGGATCGGCCTGGACAAAATGACGGTTTCGCGATGGGAACGTGGGGCGCTTCGACCGAGTGATGAATCGTTGGCGGTTATCGAGCAGCTCCGCAAACAGGCCGTGCGCCGCGGTGTGACGATTCCGGCATAGTACGAACGATGGTCTGGTGTCAGATGGAACGAGAGCGAACCGAACAACGCCTGCGAACGTACTCGGACGAGACCGTCACTGGCGCTGAGCGTACTGAGCTGCGCAATATGAGTCGGATTACGATTGCGGCCAAGTGTGCGTCTGTCGACTCATTCGAGTGGCTAGAGCGGTTTCGCCGTGACTTCCTCCGGGGCGCATTGGAAGTGAAATCTACTGCGGCGCTTGCCGTAGCGGCAACGAACGATCGCGCCCGACGATTCCTTCTTGATCACATCGCTGAAGCGACTATTGCGATCATTGATGTAGCAGAGCACACTAGGAATCTGTTTCGCGGTATTCTTGCGAAGATAGGATTCAACTCGGATGCCGTTCACAGTACCGTCAAGTTCCTTAGGACTGGTCAATTCCCCGAGGAAGTTGGCCGCGACATACTTCTCTTCGCACGGCAACAGGACTTGCAGCGCACCGCAGTCGGGAGGATTGAGGACCTGCTGGAGATTGCTGCGTCGAAAAGTGGCCTGCCACGTTCACCGGCTGACAAACTGTTCAAGTCCGAAGTCCTAACTGGTTTGAAGAACCAGGAATTCGAAGAACTAGTCGCGCGATTCTCGATTGCGCTCGGTGATGCGATCGATCCGACGGTGCAGGCGAATACAATCGCGCAGTTGCTTGGCGATTGCCGTTACCTACATGAGGGACACATCGCAACGGCGGTGCTGGAACAGGCAGTCCAACCGGAACGTATTTTTGATGTCGGATCGATGAACGCGTTCAAGGCTTTGCAAGACGCCAACGACATTGTCGTTCATGCGATTGATTCGTTTGGCCTGAGCACGGACGCGATTTCGCCAGGACTGATCCGTCAAGACGATTCGAGAAAACTGCTCGGACTCCAAGCGGCCGACCTCGCCTGTGGATACGCGCGGCACGTTTTTGAAACAGACTATTCCGGGACAACCGAAGCGGCGAGTGCCGTTCGCAGGGTGTTTTCACGTGTTTTGCTAAACGACCAATGGATAGCGAGCTAGATCAACTTGGATCACAACGATGAGATTGTGTAAAGCGTACTACAAAGATCGGGACGGACGAAAACGGCAGAGCAAACGATGGTACATCGAGCTGACCGACCATTGCGATCGGTCGCGACGGATACCCGCTTTCGAGGACAAACGTGCGTCCAGTGAATTCGGCAGAAAGCTGGAGACGCTCGTTTCGCTATGCGTGGCGGGAGACCGCCCGAGCGTGGCGATGGTGCGCTGGCTCGAAGGCTTACCGACAACGATCCGAAAGCGGCTCGCCAGGATCGGCCTTGTCGATGGCCACCGCGTCGCATCCACGAAACCGCTTACCGAACACATCGACGATTATGAGCAATCGCTACGCGATTCAGGCGCAACGTCGGAGTACGTAAAGAAAACGATCAATCGCGTGCGGACAATCGGGGACGGAATCGGTGCGAGGTTTCTGACCGACCTGAGCGCGGCCGCCGTTTCCCGGTACCTGGCCGAGCGCCGCGGAGGAAAAGACGGCAAAACTCGCACACTGGGTGCGAAATCCTCGAATCACTACCTTGCGGCCGCCAAGGCCTTTTGTAATTGGCTCGTTCGAGAGCGGCGTTTGACGGAGAGCCCGATCGCACACTTGTCGTCGTTGAACGCCGCTGCCGACAGGAAACACGTGCGTCGGGCGCTTGAGCCGGACGAATTGCGGAAACTTCTGGAAGGGGCCCGTTGCGGTCCCGAGCGGTTCGGTATGACCGGCAACGAACGGGGCTGGCTCTACCGGCTCGCCGTCGAGACCGGGTTACGATCCGGCGAGCTGCGAAGCCTCACGCGGGCGAGCTTCGACCTGGGCAGGTCCGATCCGACGGTGACGATTGGGGCGGCGTCGGCCAAAAATGGCAAGGCCGCGACGCTTCCACTTCGACCCGACACGGCCGCCGAGCTGCACGCATTCATCGGCCAAATGATACCAACCGCGTCTGTGTTCAAGATGCCCCGACCGGAGAACGTCGTGAGGATGCTTCGGGGCGACCTCGACGCCGCAGAGATACCCTATGCGGACGATACGGGCCGCGTGGCGGACTTCCACGCTCTGCGGAGTACATTCGCAAGCCTCTTGCTCAATTCGGGTGTGGACGTGCGAACGGCGAAAGACCTGATGCGCCACTCGACGATTGCGATGACCGGCGACGTGTACGCCTGTACGTTCCGTGGAACGATGAGCGAAGCCGTTCAACGGCTGCCGAGTTTCGCGCCTTCGGCTGGTGAGCAAGCCAAGGCGACGGGGACCGATTCTGTCTTGCCGGATAGCTTGCCGGAAAAGCGCACAATTCCACTCAAGGGCGTGCGCGGCAGTGCGCCGCAACCGGAGTCTACCGACGAAGCGCAACCCCTTGGAAAGACTGGCACTTACGGTGATTGCGAGCGCATAAAAACGCAGGGCGGCGCATCAAGCACCGCCCCGCCGAAACCACCCCCAAGGGGACTCGAACCCCTGTCTTCAGGATGAGAACCTGATATCCTGGGCCACTAGACGATGGGGGCATCGTTTCGCGTACGGTAGAACTTGAGGGGCCTCGCGTCAAGCGAATTACGAGTTACAAATTACGAATTACGCGGCCGTCCCCGGCGCGCCGGGGTAACTTGTAATTCGTAACTCGTAATTCTCAACTTGCGGGTCGGTCTGCTACAATTCGCCCCCTCGACTTTGGAGAAACCTCTTGGATCGTTTCGAGCTAACCAGTGAATTCGAGCCGTGCGGCGACCAGCCGGCCGCGATCGCGAAGCTGACGGCCGGGTTCGTGGCCGGCACCAAGAGACAATGCCTGTTGGGCGTCACCGGCTCGGGCAAGACGTTTACGATGGCCCATGTCATCGCCAACCTCAACCGCCCCACGCTCATCATCTCGCACAACAAGACGCTCGCCGCCCAGCTCTACGACGAGTTCCGCGAGTTGTTTCCGAAAAACGCGGTCGAGTATTTCGTCAGCTACTACGACTACTACCAGCCGGAGGCCTACATTCCCCAGCGCGACATCTACATCGAGAAAGACGCATCGCGTAACGACGATCTCGACCGGCTGCGGCTCTCGACCACCAGCAAGCTCGTCTCGCGCCGCGACGTCATCATCATCGCCAGTGTCTCGTGCATCTTCGGGCTCGGCAGCCCCGAGGACTACAAGGCCAGCGTCATCGTGCTCAACGTCGGCGAATCGATCGACCGGGACGAGTTGCTGCGGCGTTTCGTGGACCTGCAATACCAGCGGAACGATCTCGACTTCAAGCGCGGCACGTTTCGGGTGCGCGGCGACATCGTCGAACTCCACCCGGCCCACGAAGAGGTGGCCTATCGCATCGAGCTGTTCGGCGACGAGATCGACAATCTCTCGATGCTCGACCCACTGACGGGCGAGTCGCTCGGCAAGGCCGACAAGCTCTTCATCTACCCGGCCGTCCACTACGTGATTCCCGAGGGGCGGATCAAGCGGGCCACCGACAGCATTCTCGAAGAGCTCGACCTTCGCGTGAAGCAGTTCCGCCGCCTGGGCAAGCTGCTCGAGGCGCAGCGGCTCATCGCCCGAACCAAATACGACGTCGAGATGCTTCGCGAGGTGGGCTACTGCTCGGGCATTGAAAACTATTCGCGGCACCTCAACGGCACCGAGCCCGGCGCCAAACCCTACACGCTTGTCGACTACTTTCCTGATGATTTCCTCTTCATAGTCGACGAATCGCACGCCACACTTCCGCAGATTCGCGCCATGTTCAACGGCGACAAGGCCCGCAAAGACACCCTGGTCGAGCACGGCTTTCGCCTGCCGAGTTGTCTCGACAACCGCCCGATGCGATTCGAGGAGTTCGAGAACATGTGGGATCGGGCCCTGTTCGTCTCGGCCACGCCCGGCCCCTACGAACTGGATGCATGCGGCGGCGAGGTCGTCGAGCAGATCATTCGACCGACCGGGCTGGTCGATCCGCCGATCGAGGTCATCCCCGCCACCGGCCAGGTTCCCGACCTGCTTCGCCGCATCGCCGAGAGGGCGGCTGCCGGCGAACGCGTCCTGGTCACGACGCTGACGAAGCGCCTGGCCGAGGACTTGACCCACTACATCGAACAGGAAGGACTTCGTGGTCGGTACATGCACGCTGATATCGAGACGCTCGAACGCGTGACGATTCTTCGCGAGCTGCGCGAGGGAAAATTCGACGTCCTGGTCGGCGTGAACCTTCTGCGCGAGGGGCTCGACCTTCCCGAAGTCTCACTCGTATGCATTCTCGACGCCGACAAGGAGGGGTTTCTTCGCAGCGAGACCTCGCTCGTTCAGACGATCGGGCGGACGGCTCGCAACGTCAACGCCGAGGTGAAGCTCTACGGCGACAAGATCACCGGGAGCATGCAGCGGGCCATGGACGAAACCAACCGCCGACGCAAGCTGCAACTCGAACACAACCGAAAGCACGGCATTACCCCCCAAACGATCATCAAAGATATCCGTTTCGGCCTCGAACGCATGATCAAAGCGCATCGCGTGGCCGCCGACGCGATTCATCAATCCGAGGAGCAACTCGACCGGACGGAGTTGATCGCCATGCTCGAAAAAGAGATGCTCGAATCGGCCGAGGCGCTCGAATTCGAGAAGGCGGCTCGCCTTCGCGATCGGATCGCGGAAATCAAAGCCGCCCCAGAGCTGACGGTCACCGCTTCGCATTCGATCCGCCGAACAGACGCATCACCGGGAGGCGGCTCGATGCCCGGCCGATAATCCCGGCTCGAACTGCGCCCAAAGCACAAGGGGCGGGTACACGACGCGGGAATCGTACACTCAAGCGCGGCACTTCTTGTCTAAAGGGGAAAGAGTGAGCATCAAGGCCATAACTTCGGCCCGCGCGGGGATTCTCTCTGCGCTTCCACAACCCGCGTCATTCCGCGGCAAGTCGGAAGACGGTGCGCCCAACGAGCGCGAAGCCTTCGGCAGGTCGGCGTTCCGGCTGGGCGACGGAGGAACGAGCCTCACGCTGGGGTTGTACAGCTCGCTCGGGGCGTTCATCGGCGCCGCCGCGGCCCGGGCGGCACTAGCGAAGGTGCCGACCGAAGCCCAGAAAGCACGAACCGCCTCGATCAAGACCATCATCGCCAAAATCGACTCCGGCAACACCAAGGGCGGTCGTCAAGGCGCCAAGAAGCTGCTCGAAAAAAATGCGAACGATGTGACGGCGCTGCGGCTCGTCGCCCACTCGTACATCGAGGAGCAAGACTACAAGAAAGCCGAACGATCTTATCTCCGCGCGGCCGCCCTCGCACCCAACAGTCGGGCCGTCAAGACCGACCTTGCCAACGCTCGCACCCTCCAAAAGAGTGACGACGAGGTTCTGGTCGAAGCGCGTCGCAAGCTCAAGAGCCCCACCCACGAGATCGGCGCGGTGCGGCTGCTCATGCGCCTGACCGACCGAAGCCCCGACAACGCCGAAGCGTACCTTGCCCTGGCCGGCGCGTTTGAAAAAGCCCGGAAACCGGGCCGTGAGCTCGGCGCACTTCAGGAAGCGCTCAAGAATGCAGACGATCGGCAGCTTGACGAAGTGATCAGCCGATCTCGCAGGCTGTCCATAGAGCACCCGGCGGTTGGACTTCCTCGAAACATTCTCGGGCGAGCACTCGAAAAAGCCGGGCGCCTGCCCGAGGCCCTTACCGAACTGCAAACCGCCATCGACGTCGCTCCCTTCAACGTCAGCTATCGAACAGACCTGGCCAACGCACTCATCACGCGCGGCACGGGGCGTCTCGCGGCGGGTGACCTGGTCTCGACCCAAGCCGACCTACACGCGGCTCAGGCCATCGACCCCGCTAACAATCGGCTGGGCGAGCTGAACGCCCGCCTCTCCGCGCGCCTCGCCGCTCGTGATTTCGCAAGCGGGCGTTTCACTGCGGCCGCGGGCCACTTGGTCAAAGCGACGGCTGACGCTCCCGACGACGATCGCTTCAAGAAGGATCTGGCCAACGTCAGCATCGGATTGGGCGCGCATTTCCGGGATAAAGGCGATACCGCGCTCGCGCTGACCAGCTACATCAACGCGCTCGAGCTTGATCCCACATCACTCGTCGCGCGACGGAACGTCGGCGAACTGAGCCATATCAAAGGGCTGGGGGCCGTCGCCGCGTCTAACTACGACAGCGCCATCACGCACCTCGAGCGGGCCCACCACAGCGACGGCAACGATCTCGACTACGGACCCGACCTCGCCAACGCCTACAATCTCCGTGGGCAGCAACGCGTCCTGCTCGGCGATTTGAACGGTGCCATCGAGGACTTCAAGAAAGGCTTGACGATCGACCCCACCAACGCCTCGCTCGACGCCAACCTCTCCTCGGCCCTGCTCGCGAGCTAGTGCTCGTCGTCCGACACCCTTAGACTACGCTCCATGCGAATTGCCACGTACGCCGTTACCGCAAGCATCCTCTCGATTGGCGCGTGCCACCATCCCACCGCGCATCGGAACGGTGCGGATGGGGCGCGGGGGCGGACCCGAATCGTCTTGCTGGGTACGGGCACACCCAACGCCGAGCCCGACCGGTCGGGCACGGCCATCGCGATCGTTGTGGACGACACACCCTATCTGATCGACTGCGGACCGGGCGTTGTACGACGTGCCAACGCAGCCCGGAAACGCGGGATCGATGCCCTTCGGCCAAGCAACCTCAAGCATCTCTTCATCACGCACCTGCACACCGATCACACCCTCGGCTACCCCGACCTGATCTTCACGCCGTGGGTACTCGAGCGCGACGAACCGCTCCGCGTCTTCGGACCCGTCGGCACCAAGAAGATGACCGATCACATTTTGGCGGCATACGACGAAGACATCCGCATTCGAGTCGACGGGTTGGAGCCGGCCAACACCGAGGGCTACAAGGTCAACGTCACGGAGATTCAGCCGGGAGTCGTTTACCGCGACGACAAGGTCACGGTCAAGGCGTTTGCGGTTCGGCACGGCTCATGGAAGCACGCGTTCGGGTTCCGCTTCGAGACGCCCGACCGCGTGATCGTCGTATCGGGGGACACCGCCCCCACGCCGGCGCTGGTCGACGCCGCCCGAGGCTGCGACGTGCTGCTCCATGAGGTCTATTCCCAAGCCGGCTTCGAGCAGCGCTCGTCCATCTGGCAGCGATACCACGCCAGCTTTCACACTTCCACGGAAGAGCTGGCTCTGATCGCTCGTGACGTCAAGCCGGGACTGTTGGTCTTGTATCACCAGCTCTTTTGGGGGGCGACGGATCGGGATTTGCTGCGCGAGATTGGTCAACGCTACTCGGGACGCGTCGTATCCGGACGAGACCTCGACGTGTACTGACGCCCAGCGAACGAAACCTGAATCCACCCTCGACTAGAGCAAGCTCGATTCCAAGGTAGCGGTCCAAGCTCGGGTTCACGCGGGGAATCAAGGTAAACGACCGCTACACGAAACCCCAGAGCGCTTCAGGCCACCGGAATCGGTTTCACCGCGTCGCAGCGGCTGTCCTTTTTCGCGCGTACGGCCAGGAAATCGTCGATTCGTTCGCGGAACGCCGCGATCACCGCGGCGTCAAAATGATCACCCTCTTCCTGCTCGATCATGGCCTGTGCTATGCTCGGCTCGAATGCGGACTTGTACACACGCACCGAGGTCAGCGCATCGTAGACATCCGCCAACGCCACGATGCGTGCGGACAGGGGAATATCGCGCCCATAGAGTCCGGCCGGATACCCCGTCCCGTTGAACCGCTCGTGATGATGACGCGCAATCTCGGCGGCCATCGTCAGAAAGCCTCCCGACTCGGTGTGCCGGACCGCCTCCTCGAGAGCGTCGGCGCCGATCGTCGTGTGCCGCTTCATGATCTCGAACTCCGAACTCGTAAGCTGTGCGGGCTTGAGGAGAATGACATCCGGTATGCCCACTTTGCCGATATCGTGGAGCGGGCTCGATTGAAACATGTCGGTCAGGAAACGGTCATCGATTTGGTCAACATACGGACCGGTCTCGGCGAGTTGTTCGGCTAGAATCTGAGCGTACGATCGCATTCGCTCGAGATGCTCTCCCGTCTCGGGGTCGCGAGACTCGGCCAGCTTGGCAAGTGAAAAGACCGTCACGTCGCGCGTCGCGACAACCTCTCGTGTACGTTTCTCCACAAGACCTTCAAGTTCGTCGCGGTGGACCTGAACCTTCAGGTTGGCTTCCGCCAGCTCCATCAGCGCCGCCCGCAAGCGAAACTGAACGCGAACTTTCGCACGCAACTCGTCATGATCGAACGGCTTCCCTAGAAAGTCGTCCGCACCCACTTCGTATCCTCGCAGACGGTCCGGTTTCGACACGTTGGCTGAGAGTAAGATGACCGGCGTCATTTCACCGTAAGGCTCCGCTTTGATCCGGCGACACACCTCGTAGCCGTCGATACCCGGCATCATGATGTCGAGCAACACGAGATCAGGGCCGAACTCCTTTATCCTCTCGAGACCCGCCTCGCCGTCCTCACCCACATCCGTCTCGTACTCGCCTTCGAGAATCTTGCGGAGAATCGCCACGTTCATCTTGTCGTCGTCGATAATCAGAATCCGCTTTTTCATGCCAAAGCACCTCGCAGGCTCGTCGCAACCGAGCCATCCGTTCCAACCTCTACCGGAGCATCATGGCTCTCGTCCGATGGGCGTTTCCTCGGTATCTCCACGAAAAAGACCGCACCACCCTCCGCATGATTTTCTGCCCAGATGCGTCCGTGATGGGCATCTACGATCTCTTTGCAAATGGACAATCCGAGTCCTGTTCCCCCGGCCCCTGTCTTCGTCTTGCTTGATTGGACGAACTTCTCGAACACCGCCGTCAGCTCGCTCTCCGGCATTCCGACTCCCTCATCACGAACAGACAGTAGCGAGAACGATTCCGTTTGTGATAGCGAAACCTCAACGGTTCCGCCCTCGGAAGAGAAATTGATGGCGTTGCTGAGCAGGTTACGAACCACCTGTCCGATCCTTTGCGCATCGTAGACTGTAGAACCCGCGTTCTCGGGCACGGAAAACTTCGGCCCAATTCCACGATCTCGAAACAACGAGCTGAACTCTGCAAGTACGGAACGCACCGTCTCGGTGAGATCACCAGGCACGAATTCATACTTCATCTTGCCTGCCTCGAGTTTTGCGATATCCAGCAGGTTATTGATCAAGTCCAGCAAACGTTCGCCGCTCCGACCAATGTTTTCGAAATGATTCACGAGGGCACTCGGCTTTCCCTCCGACGCCTCGTCTACGCCGAATCTTGCAAAACTCAAAATCCCGTGCAGCGGCGTACGCATCTCGTGGCTCATGTTCGCCACGAACTCACTCTTCGCCCGATTCGCCGCCTCAGCCGCATTCTTGGAGGCGAGTAGCTCGACCTCTGCCTCCTTGCGGTTCGTGATGTCCGTCCGAATGGACACGTATTGCGTGGTTGCGCCCACCTCGTCTTGGAACGGTACAATTGTCGTGTCGACCCAATAGAATGAGCCATCCTTTGCACGATTCTTGACCTCGCCCTGCCAGACGTCACCCCCTCGAATCGTGTCCCACATATTCTTCATGAAGGACTTCGGATGATGCCCGGAGTTGATGATGCGGTGGTCCTGTCCGATCAACTCCTTGCGAGAATACTTGCTGATCTGGCAGAACTTGTCGTTCGCATAGGTGATCCGCCCCTTGGGGTCGGTGATCGCCACGATGGAGTGAGCGTCTAGCGCGAACTTCTGAGACCGCAGCTCGCTCTTCGAGGAGTCAAGCGAAGAGCGCATCGAGTTGAACGCGACCGTCAGACGGCCAATTTCGTCGTCGCTGTAAATCGGCAGATCGCTCTTGAGCGCACCCGATACAACCTGCTGCGTCGCCGCCGCCAACGCCTCGACCGGTCTGGTAATCCTTTGGGCGGCCCGCCGCGACACGAGGACTGCCACCAGAAGTGAACATGAGATGAGCCCGATCGATACGCCGATGGCACCGTTGCTCAAGAGCGCGACGCGATCGGCATCTTTCACCATCATCGCGGCCTCATGCTTGGAAAGCGGATCGAGAACATTGTGGATTCTCGCACTAAGGGGAGCTGCCTGAGAAACCAACATCCGTCGTGCTACGTTCCAGTCCAAATGCGTACGACCGTCGATGACCTCTTCCGCCGCCGAACTATAGACGCTCAGATCTAATTCGACATCCTTGAGCATCTCCCGTTGCTCAATCGTAAGTGTTCGTTCGTGATCCTCGAGCGTCAAGAGATTCTCCGCGATCTGCGATTCCGCCTCCCGGAATTTCTGTTCAAACGCCTGTACGCCAAGAATGCGAAAGTCCTCCAACGCCTTCCACGAAGCCAGGAGAGCGGCGCGAAGGTCTGCCATCGCGCCGAACACCACGGGATTGCTCTTGGAGACTGCCGCTACCTTCTCCATATCGATCAGTGCCGTGATCCGCGCGTGGACCCGAGCGGCAACCGGCTCCACCGTTCGATAAAAGAGTTCCGTGGCCGGTTCGTTCCCCGGTGTTTGGGCGACATCCGCGATCCACCACTGGAGCTCGTGCAGATCGTGCAACAGATCCGGAAGCTCGTCCAGGGATAGCGTCGCGCTCATGGACGGGTCGACCAACCCCGGTTTTTGTAATGCGACCAGGGTCGGAAGAATCTCGTCGTTCCACGCCGCCTCACGGTCGATCATGAAGTCTCGGTCGCCCGTCACCACCCACGCGTGCAAGGCCGCGTGCGAGCGTTCCAAGCCCTTGAGCAGTCGCACCGACGCCAGTGCCGCCGGTGCGCGCGTGTGCGCCAGTCCGAGCGTGTAG
The DNA here is from genome assembly GCA_022561415.1 of Planctomycetota bacterium. The sequence goes on along the minus strand of JADFRH010000002.1, from coordinate 12,607 downwards.
GACCGCACCCACAGCGTCGTCGCAAGAGAAACGAGCAGCATGGCAACACCGACCATCCCGACGGCCATGTGCGATCGAACCAGCTTATGCGATAGTCGCTCGCCTGTGCCGGCGGCGGTCAAAGGTTGCGTTTGGTCTTCTCTTGAGCCCATGGCGTGGATCACTTTGTACCATGCAGAGGACCGAGCCAGTCCGGCTAGTTCTTGACAAAGTCGATAAGTTCTACGAGCTGCGCCTCTAACATACCTGCACGTTGGTAGAGGTGTGACGGAAACTTGCGACCGGGTGGATAGGCCTTGAACGCGGGTGCGACACCCTCCAGCCGTGAGTGCAGGTACGCAAGCTCCGAAACGATCAACGAGGCGATCTCATACGAGTCCGTCGCCCCGGCCAAGGCACATCTCTCGCAGCAGCCGGGCAGACCCACCGTCCGGATTCCGGAACGCTCAGAAAGCTCGATGACTCGGTCGACGCACGCCAGCAGGCGGCGATGCGCATCGATGGGTTGCAGGCCTCGCCGAAATGAGGGTGCCTCCCCCACACGCGACCCGGGAAACCGAGCGCGAAGTCGAGCGACATAACCAAGGGCGACAGTAACTTGCTTGTACACGTCGCGTGATGAAAACGGCCTCTCCATCAGGAGATTCGTCTGCCGGCTTGCTTGAAAGATCATCTGGAAGACATCGCTCGGAATCTTGTTCGCGTCGCGCGGCGGCTCGACGCCGTGAGGCGGCAGATCAAGCTCTGCCTTGAGACCGTCGAGCACCTTCAACGCCACGTCCAACACGGCATAGACGTGCTTCGGGGCGATCTCTCCGGAAGGGATGTCCGGCGCCGGCATGACCGAGCGCGTGAGCTCCAGGGACACTCGATTCACTTTGTCGAGAAAACTCAGCGCCTGAAAAAGTACCTCTCGCGGCGCTGCGTGCTCTACGCGAAGCACGCACATTCCAGTCTTCGGCCTCCCCATCTCGATGCGAATCTGCTCGAGTTCTTCCTGAATCAACATGACGCGCGCGTAGCAGTCCGGCGGTCCGATCTCGTGACCCGGCGAATCCGCGCCCTCTCCGCGCGACACTGGTGAAAAGGCGACAACGAATGCAGATGCCAACACCACAATCTTTGCGTTCATGTATACACCTCTCTGCGGCCCTTACAACGCGGCCAGGCAGCGCTTGACGTTGGAAAACGCGGCCGGCCACCGGAATGATTTGAATACTAGCTCCAATGTGTCCTCGACCGTTACACCCCACGAGTCAAGTTTTGGTGCGCGCAATCGACCGACAACCTCTGAAGCGCCTTATCAGACGATTCGTTCGTGCGGAAGCGAGCGCAGCGATGGATGGATTGCGCGACCGTAAGTAGAACTACCTAGTTTCGATGCGGAGTTCGCCACCCGCGAAATGCTCTTCCATGCCTGGTAAACGCACGCTGAAGATCCGCGCGTTTCCCATCTACCGGAGGAGGAGGGATTCGAACCCCCGAGACGATTACTCGCCTAACGGTTTTCAAGACCGTCGCCTTCAGCCGCTCGGCCACTCCTCCCACTCGCGAGCCGACTCCGTACACCCACCGCAGCACCGTGGTACGCAGCCGCGCGTCGTGTGTAGACCTTAGCCAGACCGGTCGCGCGGTCAAGGCGCGATCAGCCGACGCGCCGACCCAATCGATAGAGCCGCCCCGTCGCCTCACAATCATCGACGGTTTGTTTCAATGTCGGGATGATCTCCACGTCAAGCCCGCCGTCTCTGGCCATCGATTCGAATCCGTCGGCCACGCTGCGATTCGGATCCACGATCAGCGCGACACCCTCCGGGGCAAGCAGTTCACCGATGCACCGTAACAACGGCGCGTGATTGACCAGCTCGTAGAGCAGATCGGCCCCGAACACCCGGTCGAACTTTCGACCGGTCGGTGGATCACGCCAGTCAAGCGGCTCAATCACGTCGATCGAGATACGATTGACGCCGGAATTGTACTCGGTGAACCGAAGCGACGTGGCCTCGTTGTCCGTCGCGGTGATATGCCATCCGGCCAGTGCCGCGGCCATCGATACCAAACCCAGCCCACATCCGAGGTCGATCGCCCGCCGACGCCGGCCTGCTCCCTCCCGCAAGATCAACTCGGCCAGCATCAGCGATGACGGCCACAACTCCAAGCCGAAGGGCGCCTGGTTGTCCTCCAGAAAACGCTCTGCGAAGTCCGGATGATCGAGTAAGGCGGCCGGATCATCGAGACGAACCATCGCGAACTCACGACCGGCGACGGCGATACGTTCGCGCTTCACGCGAATGCCGCGAAAGTGTGGCTCGTTGTCGACCCACTCGAAGAGCGGATCACGCGTTGGCACATCGGCGTCCGGCACAGTAACTCGTCCAAGAATAACGGGGATCGCGTTGAAAGGTCTTTGACTTCGGAGTCGGCGCTTCTTTCAAGACCATCGGATTCGCCCGTATCGGAAATGCACCCGCCGCCTGACACGGGTGGCCCCGGCGAAGCAAACTGACGAATCGCACGCAACGGCTCCGGCAACGACGTCCGAAGTCACCATCCAAAACGGGTGAGCTACTTCACTCCGTGCATCAACGACGTAATCTTCTTGACGAGCAGGAAGCAAACCACCGACGCACCGAAAAGGACAACGGCAATCCAGGTGAAGTAGCTGCTGGGTTCGAGCTTCTCCCAGTTCTCTCCGGCGAGCCCGGCCGTGAAGTTCCCGAAGAAACTCGTCAGCAGCCACATCCCCATGAGCATGGTCGCGAATCGCCGAGGGGCCAGCTTGCTGACCATAGACAGACCCACGGGCGACAGGCAAAGCTCGCCGAGCGTGCAAAGAATGTAAAACCAAAACAGCCACCAGGAGCTGACTCTGAACACAGCGGACTTGACGTAGAGGTCATTCAGTGCGGTGCGAAAGACCGGGTCGGCGCCCGCCACCAGAATCTGCTTGAAGTCCTTGTCTGCCAGACCCGTTCCAACCGTAAACGTGCGCGTCGCGTCGTCAAAAGAAACGTCTTTGGACTCGAACCCCTGAAGGAATCTGGCATCGAAACCGGGCGGAAGCCGATCGAGCGTGACCTGCACCTGGAACGACTCTTGTCCGCTCTCATTCGCGGCTTCTTCCGCAGCTTTGCTCTTGGCCGTGAGTTCCCAAATCGCGCGGACGTAGTCCTTCGGCGCCGTCGCACGGAGCATTCGGTCACGGTGGTTCGAGTTCAGCACGCCGCGCATGTTGAGGATGCCGGCGGCGGCGTCATGCACCATTCGACCGCCATGAGCGATCATGTCCTCTTCGGGCAGTTCTCCGGCTTGATACGTTTCGAAGTCGTATTCCTCGCCGTAATCGGGCACATCATAGAACGATAGCCGACCGTCGTCGTCGGCGACGATACGCTGTGGCAAGACGGAAAGCGCCGTTTGGCTGGAACCGTTCTCGTACTTGATCGACCAGATCATCAGCGCAAAGGCCATGCCCTGAAGAAACACGCCGATCGACATCTTCCCGGCAATCGAAAGCTTGATGTGTCGCCGTGCAAGAAAGAGCCATAGCCAGGCAAACATCGGCGCAAACACAACGATGGCCAGCGCATTGATGGACTGAAACGACGTGGTGAGGACCGGGTTGATCGCGATCAGATTCCCGATCGCCTCCTTGAACACCTGTCCAAATCCTTTTTCTGCCAAGTCGACGGGAATTTCGGGGTACACCTCGGGAATCGGCGGCGTCTCGGTCAGATAGCGGTTGGTGGTCTGGTCGGCCCAGACGTTCATGGCGTTGCCGGCCTGCTCGAACGCACCCCAGAAAAAGACGACGAACACGGAGAGGACATAAATAGCCAGGACCCGGTCGCGAACGGCAAGACTGAGATGCGACAAGATCCAAGCGGCAATCAACGAACAGACGGCCGCAATCTCGAGGGCAACCATATTGTCCAGCTTCACATATCCCAGGAAGTAAAACAGCGGGGACGCAAGGGCGACTGCGACGCCGATGAGAACGAAAACACTCGGCGACAGCTTGCAAAAACTGGGAACGACCGATGGTGTGGTCGCGGCTTCCTCCTCCGTCATGACATGATCTTCCGGATCCTTCCCTCCCGTGTCGGACTCCGCATCCGGATCTACATACACAGCGCCCTCGGGAAGTTCCTTGATCCAGCGCTGCCCGAGCAAATACACCACCAAGCCCAGAACCATCCCGACCCCGGCCGCGCCAAAGCCCCAGTGATACCCCAGGCCTGACGTGTCTCGCAGCGTTCCACAAATCAGGGGGGACAAGAAAGCCCCCAAGTTGATGCCCATATAGAAAATCGTGTAGGCACCGTCGCGCCGAGGATCGTTCTGCGGATAGAGCCGCCCGACCTGGACCGACATGTTCGGCTTGAAGAACCCGTTGCCGATGATGAGGAAGCCGAGCGCACTGTAGAAAATCCATATGTCCTCAAAGGCCATGAGAAAGTGCCCGACCGCCATGAGGATGGCGCCGATGATGATGGCCAGCTTGTTTCCCAGGAAACGGTCCGCCAGATACCCTCCCAGCATCGGTGTCAGGTAGACCAGCGACGTGTACCACTTGTAGATGCTGGAGGCGTCTTCCTGGGTCCACTTGTAGAAGTCGACCATGTATAGCAGCAGCAAGGCGCGCATGCCGTAGTAGCTGAATCGCTCCCACATCTCCGTGAAGAACAGGACGTACAAACCCTTGGGATGCCCTAGAAACGTGCCTTGCTCTGCGTTGGCCACGGGTTGATTCTCCGCGAGAAAAAGTTTTCACAGGCTGAGCGCGCCGACGCCGTAACGATTCTTCCGGCCCGACGCGATCGCCGCTACACTCGTTAGCTTGACCGCGAGCCTAGCCTACTCGCAACGCGCCCCGAGAGCCAGCGAGCGCGGTACCACCGGCCTTCGTGCCGGTGACCGAGGAATGAAACCGTACGAGCGTCCTCGCCAGGCTGTGAGTTTCCCGCGAACCGCTGGCCGTCGCCGCCCAACACGATGCCGCTCAAATGCCCGAGCTACCTGAAGCCGAGACGATCGCACGCGAACTACACACCCTTATGCGCGGCGCCACGCTTGATCGGGTGACGCTACGCCGGCGCGACATCGTCCACGGCGACCCCCGACCGCTCTCGCGGATTCTCCCCGGCCGGATCGTCCGAGGCGTCCGCCGCCGAGCCAAGCGAGTGATCCTCGACCTTGACCCACACACGGAGCTAGTGTTCCACCTGGGGATGAGTGGCCGGCTCACGCTCCAACCACATGACGATCCGGTCGAAAAACACACACACCTGCGCATCCGGCTGCGGGATTCCGATCAAGAGTTGCGTTTTCGCGATCCAAGGCGCTTCGGTGGCGTCTGGTGCCTCACCGGAAGCAGCAGACATGTGGGCAAGAGACTCGGACCGCTCGGCGGCGAGCCTCTCGAGATGAAGCCGGCCGCGTTTCGCCGATTGCTCCAGCGCCGGCGGCAGATCAAGGCTCTACTTCTCGATCAGCGAGTCATCGCCGGCATCGGGAACATCTACTGCGATGAAGCGCTACACGCGGCCAACATTCACCCGGTCACGCAAGCCGCACAACTCGAATCGAGTGAGGCCGGTCGGCTCCTGCGGGCGATCAAGTCCACGCTCAACAAGGCCATCCGCTTCAACGGCACGACCCTGAAGGACTACCGGCGCGCCGACGGAACCACCGGCTCGTTCCGGCAATTCCATCGCGTCTATGACCGAAAAGGAAAACCATGCCAGACGTGCGAAACGCCGATCGAACGGATCATCGCGGCCGGTCGGTCGAGCTTCTTCTGCCCGCGCTGCCAACCGAATGGAAAGCGATCAGCGGTCAGCTCTTAGCCATCAGCCAGAAGCTCCAGGCCAACGTCCGGCCGATAGCTGACAGCTGACCGCTAACAGCTTCCCCAATCAGCGGTGTACCCATCCGCGAATGGTCGAGCCGGTTTGCACGATCAGCCCTCCGTCGGTCGCGATGACGGCCTTGAGATCGGGCAGCCTCCCGAGCGTGGCCGTCCCGCCGTCGCGCGGAATCAGCCCGCTCGCGTTGCGGTGGTCGTAGAAGTAGGCCACGCTCTCTCGCTGATCCTCTTCCGGCACGTCGACGGCCACGAGATACGCATCGGTCAGAAAGCGCGCGACGAAACGAGGATCCTCCGGCGTCGTCCCCTGCCACAGCGTGAGCCCCGTCACGGCGTCAACCCCACTGGCCGACGAGGACGAGCTTACGATCAGACTGCTTCCGGCCAGGGCAACCGTCAGGTCTTCGTGGCGCCGCGTCACCAGCCGCTCCGACTCCCACAGCAGCGTGCCGCTCTCGAGATTCAGACTCTTGATCGTCCGCCCGTTGTCCGAGAGGTAGAGCGTATCGACATCGACCAGAAGTGACGCGACGTAGGCACGTCCGTGCAGCGGATACCGCCAGCGAAGCGCCCCCGAATCCGGCTCGAACGAAGCAATGGACTCAGAGCCGACCACCACCACCTGCCCGTCGATCGTGGGAAACACCGACTCGAACGCGCGATGGTCTTCCGTGTGAATCGTGCTGACCAGCCCACCGGAATCGGCATCGAGAATCTGGAGCACGGCATGGTCGTCCACCAGCCCGTGACACACCACCCGGGCATCGGACAGGTACCACAGCCGCCGGCATGGGATGGGCGGCAGCCCCGTCCAGAGCTTCTCTCCCGAACCGATCGCCAGGCACACCATGCGACCGCCCTCGCGAACGGCAACCAACCGATCGCCGTGCAGCGCGAATCCGCGGAACGCATCGCCCAGCTCCCAGTCGGCGTTCGGGTCGTCGACGCCGCGCGGCGGCGATCCGTGCGACCAGCGGCGCACGCCCGTCGACACGTCCAGGGCGACGATCTCGTGCGGCGTGGAAAACAGGACCACGTCCGCTCCGGAAAACAGAAGTTCGGTCGCCCCCGCCATCGGCGAGGCCGCCGGCCACACCGCTGTGCCGGAGCGCGAATCGAATGCGCGAATGCCTTCGTCGGTTCGTACGAAGTATCGAGACCACGACGAACGCGGAACGTCGGCGAAACGCGGACTCATGAGCGACACTTCGCCTACAAACGTCGTCTCGAACTGTTGATCCAGGGGAAGGCGAATCCGCGGTCGCGACGGCTCGACCTGAGCGCGAACGCGGTCCAGTCGCCGGCGATACTCGTCAAAGGTGACCCTCCGCCCATCGTGCTCGAAGCGAACGCCCGGGTGCTCGCGGGCCGCCTTGCCCAACCATCGATACGCCTGCCGCATCATGTCGGCCGACTCGTAGGCGTCGGCGATCTTGCGAAGAAGCGCCGGGCGGTCCACCCGTTTCCCGTAATCATGCAGCGCCTTGGCGTAGCGGTGAGCCGCGCGCTCGCCCTGATTCGTTCCGACAAGCAGGTCGCCGTGGGCGATCAGCGCACGCGCGGCAGCCTCGCTGTTGGGAAACGATTCGACGACGCGCTCCAAGGCGGCGCCGTCACCGCTCTGAATTCCCCGGTCGAGCCAGGCGTTCGCGTCGACTTCATGCGGCGCATAGATGGCCCGGCCGTGCTGTTCGATCAGGGCGCCGATCCGATACCGCGCCGCCGCACCAGCAGGCTCCGTCGCCGTCCCGGCATCGTCGATTCCCAGTTCGCGCAGCAGCCGGTCGCGCAGAATCTGTTGGTACAGCACAACGGCACGCGCCGGATCGCCCTGCTGCTCGAACAGCTCTGCAAACCGAAATCGATACGTCACGTTTGCGGCCGCGCCGGGCGTAAACCGCGACGCGTATCCGAACAAAGCATTCAGCGCCGCGGGCTCCAGGCGATTACGCGCGGCGAGGCGCCGGGAAAACATGATCGCGTCGTCGAAAAGCCGCTGCCGCACGAGCGGTTCGAGTCGCTCGCCGAGAAGCTCAGCACGTTTAACGGCCTCCTCGAGCACCGACAGCGCGTCCGCATACTCTCCGTTGCTGAGCGAAACTTCGGCCAGCTCGAGTGCCACAGCAGGGTCACTGGGCGCGACCCGCATACGTTCGCGCAATGCACTGAGAATGTCGGACAACCGCACGTACGCGGAAACACCGTAGCCGTCCACAACAATCAGCTCGTTGGCAAGTGCCAGCACGTTGCCGGCCCGTCCCTCGGTGTCCCAGCGCATAAACGTGTGCTCACCGCCGTGAACTGAGAACACGCTGAGCCCGCGCCGTGTAGGCACCAACAACCGGTCGTCCGCCCACACGCCCCGCCCGCGCGGCGTCATGCCGTCGGGCAGCGGGGCCGACCACACCATCTCGTCGGACATCAGGTCATAACAACCAACCTCGTCGCCCGAACCACACAAGATATGCCCGTGTACGCCGAAGATCGTCTCGATATTCCCCATCGATGCACCGGCGACTTCATGCCTCAGCCTTCCGTCCGTTGCCCGGAGAACCAACAGCCCATGGGCATCCAAAGGCAAGACCAGAAGGCGATCGTCCGACCACACGATCGGATTGTAGTGCCACGGCCGGCGCCCACCCGATGACCCTCCTGCCTTGTTGCGAGCTCGGGCATAGAGTCGCAACCACTGAACCGACCCCGTCGTTCCCGAGACCGAAGCCACAGTCCCGAGATTACTGCACACGTAAACCGAATCGCTATGCATCGCCGCAATCGCCCGCGTTGCTCTGCGCGAGCCGAACGTGCCGGTGGACGCGCTGCCCAGATGCGTCCGGAACAACGGCCTGCCGCTGCCGGAGTCGAAACAGTAGAGGTAGCAATCCTCGAATCCGAACGATCGGCGTCGCCGACCGACCACAAACATGCGCCCCTGCCGAACGAGCGGACTGGAGTCGAACATCACCTCGGCAAAATCCTCTTCGATGACTTGTTGGTCGAGCCGCCAGATCACGCGGCCCGTCTTCGCATCGAGGCAAACCAGCTCCGACGGACTGCGCGCGGATTCATAGCTGTAAAATGGCAGCGTCTCGCCGGGAAGAGAAGCGTAGACGCGACCGTCGAACACGGTCACGGCATCCCAACCGGACGGCTGATCGTCTGCGAAATTGATGTCGGCCGCACGGGATGAATCCGCACGGAATCGCCAGACGATCGCGCCGGTACCCACGCGCAGCGCGACGATCTCCCGAAATCGTTGAACGAATACGAGTCCGCCCTCCGCCACCGGCTGACTCGAAAGCAGCTCGGCCCGATCAAGTCCCCGCTCCGGGTCCGCCCCTTCGTCGGTGCTCCCCGATCTGCGGGCGGAAGATCGATCGACGCGCGTCCGCCAAAGCAGTCCGAGTTCGTCGACCGTCGTCGAGCTTCGGCGGTTCCGCTCCGATACGCCGGCAAAGATGGGCCACGATCGCGGCGCGGGCGCCTTGGGCGCAATCGTGAAACCGTCGAAAACCTGTTTCGTGATCTCACCAAGGGGTCGATCCGACCCCATCCAGCGGAGAGACAGCGGCTCCCCTCCGGTTGCGTCGCCTTCGCGACCGCCGATCGCCGCCAACACGGCCAGCAGAGCACGAAAGCGTGACTCCAATCGGCGCCCGGACGGGTGACGATCGACAATGCGCTGGCACACGAGTTCGGCCGCAGCGAAATCTCCCGACTCGATCGAGGCCTGCGCGATCTTCTCCGAGAGCTCTACGGCTCCCTCCGTGCAGAAGTATCGATCGAGGAGTGTGTGCAGTCGATGCATGGGCGGTCGAGCGCCCAGCTCGTTGAGCCCCGTCACAAGCCGGCGCTCGAACAGAAAGCGATAGGCTTTGAGCCCGGCGTCGGGCCACGCGGCGATGATGCCGTTGATGTGATCGCGAATACCGACGTAGTACCCCGGCGACAGCCGTATCAGCTTGCCGCCGCCTTCGTCCGAGGTTTTCTGAAGAAGCTCGGCCGCCTCTTCCCAGTCGCCTCGTCGAGCGAGCCCCTCGGCGCGGGCGACCGCATCGGACGCGGCAAAACTGTCGTTTACATAGACGTCGGTGAACGTCGCGTCGGCGTGCAGATCATCGGCCACATCGAGCGGGCGAGGCGCTTGCGCACCGACAGGCGTCGCTACGACCGCCAACCAACCGGCAACGAGCACGCGCATTGAAATAGGGGCTAACCCAGTCATCTGATCTCTCGATGACACCATCGGAGGGCACCGCCCCCCACATTCAATTATTGCCCTACAAATACCGTCCGACGAGCGGTTCCAGCCGTTTCTTGACATTCGGATCGATTTTGGACTTGTCGGACCAGATCGCCATTTTCAAGGCGTTGTGGCATCCGCACTCGACTTCTGAAACCCGCTTGCCGGTCGAGGGCTCCTTCAGTTGAGCCAGGGTCGCTCGAATCAGGGAAATGGCGTGCTGCGCGGCGACGTTCAGATTCCCGAGAATCTCCTTCAGCAACTCATCCCCACCCCGATTTGGATCACTAGGTCGCCAGCAATCATAGTCGGTCGGCAGTGCGATCAGCGCGTAGCAGAGCTCCGCCTCGCGGGCGAGCTTGGCCTCGGGCATGCAGGTCATGCCGATCAGGTCACCGCCCCATGCCCGGTGCATGTGCGACTCCGCCCGCGTCGAGAACTGTGGCCCCTCCATACAAACATACGTACCCCGGTCATGCACTTTTCCCTTCAGCGTTTTCCCCGCCTCGAGAAGCGCCGACCGCAGTCCCGGACAAAACGGATCGGCCAGCTCGACGTGCGTAACCGGCCCTTGATCGAAGAAGGTTCCGTCGCGCCGAAACGTCTTGTCGATGACCTGATCGCACACGACCAGATGCCCCGGCTCGATCTCTTCACGCAAACTACCGGTTGCCCCGCTGGCGATGATCCCCGAGACGCCCAGCTTCTTCATCGCCCAGATGTTTGCGCGATAAGGAACCTGCGACGGATTCAGCGTGTGCCCCGGCCCGTGGCGTGAGAGAAACGCGACGTCGACGCCCTCCCAGTTGGCCACGATCAGCGGGCCGCTCGGCGGACCGAACGGTGTGTCAACGGTGACTTGTGTTCCGCCCGGCAAGCCGGTTACACCGATCGCCTCCTTCTCCAGGACTTCGCCCAGCCCCGTACCGCCGATGATGCCGATCTCCGCCTGACCCATAGAATCTCTCCTCGTTGTGGCACCGGCATCTTGCCGGTGTCTTCACTCGCGGGTGCCCCATTCTTTTTGTACTCGAAAACGGTGGGGGACGGATTCTCCGAGACGTCTCCGACTCGTGAACTTGCAATGGTTTATCGACGATTGAGCGCCGTCAATTTCGACAACAGATCCGGTAGCATCGCAACGACCCGCTCCACCTCTGAAGTCGTGTTGAATCGTGACAGGCTGAAACGGATCGCACCGTGAGCGATCCGCTCGTCAATCCCCATCGCCTTGAGCACGTGAGACGGCTCGAGCGAGCCACTGCTGCACGCCGAGCCGCTCGACGCGCAGACACCCGCTTCGCTGAGCAGTATCAGAATCGCCTCCGCCTCGATCCCCTCGAACGCGATGTTGGTCGTGTTGTGAATGCGATCGGCCCCCACGCCAATCACTCGAGCAAACGCGACGCTCGACAGAATCCCTTCTTCCAGCGCGTCGCGCAGCGCGCCCACCCGCTCCGCGACTTCGTTCATACTCGCCGACGCCATCTCGGCCGCCAGCCCCATACCAACGATCCCCGCAACGTTCTCCGTCCCCGCCCGAAGACCGCGCTCTTGGCTTCCCCCAACAAGCAGCGGCGCCAGACGTGTTCGCCGCCGAACAAACAGAGCCCCCACCCCCTTGGGGCCGTGAAACTTATGGGCGGCCAGGCTCATCAAATGCACCGGCAGTGACGTAACGTCGACTGGTGAAACCAGCTTGCTGGTCGGAATCTTTCCCGCCGATTGCACCGCGTCGACGTGGACCGGAACGCCTCGCTCGGCCGCGATCGCTAGCGCACCGGGAACGTCAAGGATAACGCCCGTCTCGTTGTTGGTGTGAATCAGCGAGGCCAGCGCCGTGTCCTCCGTCAGCTTCTCGCCCCACTCGGCCAGATCGAGCCGCCCTTCGCGATCGACGCCGACGTACTCGACTGTGTATCCCTCCTCCGCAAGTTGCTCGGCCACACGCAGCCCGGCCGAGTGCTCGACGGCCGTCGTGACGAACCGACGCTTCCCCGCTCGACCACGAAGCGCGCCGTGAATCGCGAGATTGATGCTCTCGGTCCCGCTGCTGGTGAACACGATTTCGCGCGGCGACGCCCCGATCAGCCCGGCCACCTGCTCGCGCGCGGTCTCGACCTTGTGCCGCGCCGACTGTCCGAACCGGTGTACGCTGGACGGGTTGGCGTACTCATCGCGCGAACAACGGAGCGTCACGTCCAAAACCTCCGGCAGCGGCCGCGTCGTCGCGTTGTTGTCGAAATAGATGGCCTCGGGCATCGCACCATTGTAGATGCCTACGGCGGCCGCTTCAATTCATGCGGTCGCAGCGACACCAGCCGACGATTCGGGCACCTGCATCCGCAGGCCCCCCAGAGTGTATCGTATAGTTTGGGTGGAACCGTGGGCCCGGAGCCCACCCGTTGACCGGGCCCGACAGCTTCTTGGGGGGGCAAGCTTATGAACTCACTTCAATGGGCGGGAGTGGCCATCCTGGCGTTGGTCAGCTTCGT
>JADFRH010000166.1:1088-5698 GCA_022561415.1 Planctomycetota bacterium | reverse complement strand
CGAGATGCTGGGCGCGTCTCTAGAGTCCTGGCGCGAGCCGAGGTTCAGAACCAAGCAGGTGTTCGAGTGGGTCTACCGCCGCAGGGCATCCGACTACGACGCGATGACGAATCTGTCGAAGGCACTGCGGGCGAAACTGGTCGAGTCGCTGCCGATCTTTCGGTCGAAGATCATCCGCCGGCAGGATTCGAGCGACGGTGCGACGAAGCTGCTGCTCCAATGGCCCGACGGTGCGACCAGCGAGTGCGTGCTGATCCCCAGCGCCAATCGCAACACGGCCTGTATCTCGACGCAGGTCGGCTGCCCGATCGGCTGCCTGTTTTGTGCGAGCGGTCTGTCGGGGTTGCAGCGGCAGCTATCGGCCGGGGAGATCGTCGAGCAGGCGATGCGCGTGCAGTGCCTGTGCGAGCCGGACGGGCGGCTGTCCAACGTGGTCTTCATGGGTCTGGGCGAGCCGCTGGCCAACTACGACGCGACCTTGCAAGCCGTGCGCACGATCAACGCCGAGTGGGGCATGGGTATCGGCGCTCGCAAGATCACCGTGAGCACCGTCGGTCTGCCCGACCAGATGCGCAAGCTCGCCAAGGATGCGCCGCAGATTACGCTGGCGGTCTCGCTGCACGCCCCCACCGACGAACTCCGCCACGAGCTGATCCCCTGGAGCCGTCGCGTCCCGCTGGAGTCACTCATCGAAGCGGCCGGCGATTATTTCAAGACGACAGGCCGGGAGGTAACGCTGGAGTACATTCTGCTGGGCGGGGTCAACGACGGACCGGGTCATGCCCGAAAGGTGGCGGCGATTGCGAAGCGCATCCGCGCCAACGTGAACCTGATCGCCTACAACCCGGTGGAGGGTCTGCCCTACAAGCGCCCCGAAGATCAGGCCGTGACATTGTTTGAAACGGTACTGACGGGACGCGGCATCAACGTCAACGTGCGAAAAAGCCGGGGCATAGACATCGACGCGGCTTGCGGGCAGTTGCGCCGTCGACAACTTGGCGAAGCGTGACGTGCGAACCCCGAGCAGGGCACATCGTTTTCCGACCGCAGGCAAGGCGTTGACCCAACGGGTTCTTAACCTGTTGTCAACAAGAGGTATACGCGCTCAGAATCCGCAGGATGGACGACGAGTGGAGATCGCCGAGCGATTCGGAGCAAGCACGTCGTGGATTCGGCGGTTGTTGCAGCTACGGCGGGGGACGGGTTCGATCGCTGCCTTGCCGCAGAACGCCGAACGAAAGCCGGCCTTGGACGCTCGGAAGATGGAGCGTCTCCGGCGTCTGGTGGATCGCCGGCCGGACGCCACGTTGCAGGAGTTGAAGGACCGTTTAGGAATGACGATCAGCAACGGAGCGATGATCCGAGCCCTACGTGCGTCGATGCTTCGTGGCTCTCTCTGCCGCCTTACTCACCGGACTTCAACCCGATCGAGTCGATGTGGTCCAAGGTCAAACCATCGCTACTGGGTACCGCCGCGCGAACCAGGCGAACGCTACTCACGGCGATCGGCGATCGGCGATGCGCTACGCTCTGTTACTACGCAAGATTGCAAAGGTTTTTTCAGAGGATGCGGGTATACCGCTACACAATAAGTAACTACGCACTAGCCGGCGGCCGGGGTTGGGGTGGTGCGTCGTGTCTTCTGGCGGAGAAGCATGATCGTCCAGAATGCCCAGATGCCGGCCAGCATGTATTTGATCGACGCGATCGGCGAGAAGTAGATGCTGATGCCCATGACCACGGTGAACGAGATGCTGATGCGAAGCTTCTGCGCGACCGTCAGGCCGGTCTTGTTGCGCCAGGCGTGGATGTAGGGGCCGAGGTGTTTGTGGTGGATCAGCCAGTCGTGCCAGCGCGGACTGCTCTTGGCGAAGAGGTAGGCCGACAGTAGCAGAAACGGCGTCGTCGGCAGCAGCGGCAGAACAATCCCCGCGGTTCCCAGAGCTACGGAGATCATGCCGAGAACCGTGAACGTCGCTTGCTTAGCTTTCATGGCGAACCTATCAATCCCTAGAAGTTGTCAGCCCTGCGGAACCCGCCCGCCGGACGCATTCGCTCTCCCGCTGACTTCCAACAGGGTATCAACAATCCTCACCGCGGCCTTGCCGTCCCAGAGCTGCGGGGCTCGTCCGGTGGGCGGTGGATTCTCGCGTACCGCTCGATAGGCGTCCAGGATGCCCTTGCTCGAGCAACCCGCCAGGGTGTTCGTGCCTTCGGTGAGCGTGCTGGGTCGTTCGGTGTTTTCGCGGAGCGTCAGGCACGCAACGCCCAGGATCGTCGTCTCTTCCTGAATCCCGCCGGAGTCAGTGAGCACCAAGGCGGACTCGGTCATGAGCCTGAGAAAATCCAGATACCCGACCGGTTCAAGGATCCGCAGGTTGGCCATTCCCGACACCCAGCCCATCAGCCCCATCGAGTCCAGATTGCCGCGCGTTCGCGGGTGCATCGGAATTACGACCGTCAAGTCCTTGCTGACCGTTTCGAGCGCCTCGAAGATGGCCGTTAAAGACTCGTGCGAGTCGACGTTCTCCGGCCGGTGCAGTGTTACGGTGGCGTAGCTCTTGGGCGTAAGGCCCAGCGCGCTGAGTATGGTTGACGCGCCGGCCTTTTCTCGGTGGCCCATCAAGGTGTCGATCATGACGTTGCCGACGAAGCGCACCTTTTCATCGGCGACACCCTCGTTCTTGAGGTTCGTGAGCCCGCTCTGTTCGGAAACCAAGAGCAGGTCGCTGATGGCGTCGGTGAGCAGACGGTTGATCTCTTCCGGCATGCGCCGGTCGAAGCTGCGCAGCCCGGCCTCGACGTGGGCAACCTTGATTCCGAGTTTGACCGCCACCAGTGCGCAGGCGATCGTGCTGTTGACGTCGCCGACGACGATGACCCAGTCCGGGCGATGCTCGACGCAGACCGGCTCGAAGCGTTTCATCACCTCGGCCGTCTGCACCGCGTGGCTGCCGCTGCCGACCTCGAGGTTGATGTCCGGTTTGGGAATGCCCAGCTCGTCGAAGAACACCCGGCTCATGCGCTCGTCGTAGTGCTGGCCGGTGTGGACGAGAAGGGTGTCGATCCGTCCCGATCGAGCGGCCGCCTCCATGATCGGCGCGACCTTCATGAAGTTCGGCCTGGCGCCACAGACGCAGATGATCTTGATTTTTTCCACGTGAAGCTACTCGCAATCCACCGCGGGCACCGTTTCGATGTTCGACGGCTGCGCCCGATGTCACAACGACTATCGGACGGTGCCTCCGGAACGGTCCTGGCACCGACTCATCCGCACAATCCGATTGCCTCGCTTACGGCATTGTAGTCGCAACCGTGAACGGCGTCCCAAGAAAATTTCGCCGCTCCTTTCGCGCTTGTGGATCCCGAAGTCTACGTGAGTGAGACGGGATCGACATCCACCATAGTGGATTCGGCCTTGGTGGTCAGTGCCCGGTTCGTCTCCAACTCGCCCAGTAGGCGACGCATGGCCGTGGCGGTCTTGGCTCGAACGAGCAGATCAAAGCGATACTTGCCGCGCAGCCGCGACAACGCGCAGGGGTTCGGGCCCAGCACGTCGGCGTATTCGAGCCCGAGGGATTCGATCGCAGCGTTGATGCGTGCGGCGAGCGCTTCCGCCTCACGGCGGGCGGTTTCGCTGCGGACGTGAGTCAGCACGATGCGCGTCACGCGGCGAAACGGCGGCAGGGCGACGCGCCGACGAATCTCCAGCTCTTCTTCCACGAATCCCTCATAGTCGTGCGTCAGCGCGAACTGCAACGCGGGGAGCTCGGGCGTGGACGTCTGAACCACAACCTGCCCGGGCGCCTCCGCCCGCCCCGCGCGACCGGCCACCTGCGTCACCAGGTGGAACAGCTTCTCGTGCGCGCGGAAGTCGCCGATCATCACGTTGGTATCGGCGTCGACGACCCCGACGAACGAGACGAACGGGAAATCGAGCCCCTTCGCGATCATCTGCGTGCCGATCAGGATATCGATCTTGCGGGCGGTGAAGTCGTCGACGAGCTGCCGGTATTGATCCCGGTGCCGCATGGTGTCACTGTCGACGCGGCGGACGCGGGCCTGGGGGAACACCGTGGTCAAGACTTCTTCGACGCGCTGCGTGCCCATGCCCATCTGCACCAGCGGTTCGTTGCATGCGACGTTCGCACACCGCGTCGGCGTGGGCGTGCGCGTGCGGCAGTAATGGCAGATCGACACGCCGCCGGCCGTGTGAACCACGAGGCTGACGTTGCAGTTGGGGCAGGTGAGCCGTGACTTGCACGCGGGGCAGAACACGCGATTGGCATAGCCCCGGCGGTTGACCATCAGAATCGCCTGCTCCTTGCGGTCGAGCGTCTCGCCGAGCAGCCGTTCCATCGTGCGCGACATCACCACCATCCGCTTTTGCTCGGCGAACTCGTCACGCATGTCCACGAGGTGGATGGTGGGCATCGGGAGGTCGTTTACCCGCGACGGAAGCGCCACCCGGCGATAGTGGGCACGGGTCTCGCTGTTGTACCACGTCTCGATCGAAGGCGTCGCCGTGCCGAGCACGACGGGAATCCCCAACCGCTGGGCGCGAAGGATGGCCACATCGCGCACGTGAAAGCGCGGAGCCTGGAGGTTCT
>JADFRH010000166.1:0-1078 GCA_022561415.1 Planctomycetota bacterium | reverse complement strand
GGTCGAACTGCTTGTAGCTCGACTCCTGCTCCTCATCGACACAGATCAGACCAAGATCGGGGCACGGCGCAAACACGGCGCTCCGCGTCCCGATCACCACGGATTTCCGACCGGCCGCCACCTGCTGCCACATGATCGATCGCTGGACGTCGGTCAGTGCGCTGTGATGCAACGCCACGTGCGAGAAACGCTGCGCCAGGCGTTGCACGAGCTGCGTGGTGAGCACGATTTCGGGGACAAGCAGGATCGCCTGCTTGCCGGCCTCGATCGCCCGGCGCATCGCCTGAATGTAAACCTCGGTCTTGCCGGAACCGCTCACGCCGAAGAGCAGCGTCACACAGAACTCGGCGGCGTCCATGGCGGATTCGATCGCCGCGATCGCGGCCCGCTGGTCGGCGTTGAGCTCGAACGTCGGATCGACGATCCGCGTCTCGGGGTCGGTCGGCAGCGTCAGCTCCTTGCGCAACTCCACCTCGATCCACCCCTGCCTGACCAACGCCCGAAGTACGCCGGTGGATACGCCGGAGCTTTCGAGCAACCGATCGACCGGCACGAACTCGCTCGACTCCGCGAGCCGATTGACCAGGGCCTCGCGCTGTGTCGTGAGCCGGGTTCCGCTCCGGCGAATCTCGTCCAGGGAGAGCGCCAACCGAGCGACGCGAACCCTGCGAAACCCGCGTTGCCGGCGCACGGCCTCGGGCGTCATGGCTTGCAGCGTCCGGCCGAGCGGGCAGTGGTAGTGAACGGCGATCTCCCGGCCGAGCTCAACCAACTCCGGCGTCAGAAACGTTTGGCTGTCCAGCACCGAGTCGATGGGGCGTAGCGTGCTGTCCCACTCGCGCCGATCCAGCGCCGCTACGAAGCCAACGACCAATCGCCCGCGCTTTCCGATCGGGACCATGACACGATGGCCCACCTGCACCACATCCGAAAGCTCGGCGGGTACGGCGAACGAGTAGGTGCGGAACGAGGGGATAAGTGGAGCGACATCGGCGATGAGCCCTTCGCGCCGCTCGCCTTCCTCGATCCACAGATGGCCCGTGGCCTGTTCCGCTCGTGATTTTCCCATGAAGCTGCT
>JADFRH010000165.1 GCA_022561415.1 Planctomycetota bacterium | reverse complement strand
GATCCCATTTCGACCCGCATGGCTCAGGCTCGAACAGGGAAGCCTGGTCGGCGCTGTCGCTCTCCGCTGCGATCGAGGGAACGGCGCGGATGAACTCAATTCCGCCGCCTTCGAACCAGCCCAAAACCTCGCCGATCGTGTGCTTGGATTCGTGTGGATGGCGGTACTGATCGGCGAGCCAGGCCTCTCGTTTGTCACCGGACATGCGAGACTGTCGCAGATTGGGATCGAGCCAAGTGGCGCGCATGCCGGTGAGGCCAATCAGCCGGCGTCGCAGGTCGGTCGCCAGGCGGCCGTATCGGTTATAGAGCCCGACGACGACGTGCCCGCCGGGCTTGAGAAGCGGAATCAGTTTTTCAAAGCCGCCGTGGGGGTCACTCGTGTGATGTAACACGCCGTTGCAAAGGATAACGTCGAATCGCTTTTCTTTGAGGCAGGGGCGAAAGAGGTTCATCTGCAGGAAGCGAACGCGCGACAGGCCGTGCCTCTTGCGAAACGTTTCGCCGAGTCGCAGCGAGTTCATGCACAGGTCGACGCCGACCACGCGGCGACAGGAGATGCCCAGGAAGTTACTGAGCTGACCGGTCCCGCAGCCGACCTCGAGAACCATGCTGTTGAACGGGATCGCGTCGTTGAGCCGCTTGGCGTAGACCCCGCGTCGCGACTTCTCGATCAGCGAACGCAGCGACTCGTGGTCGTCGTAATTGGGGAAGGGCGTCTTCTCGTAGAAGGCCTTGACCGTTTCCGTTACGTCCGATGACTTGTCGAACGCCTCGTGCGGATGAAACAGTTGGGGGATTCCATCTTCGATCGCATATTCGTGGGAACAACGCGCGCAAATGACCACTTCATCGCGCGTGTGCAACTCCGCCTCACAGCAGGGGCTGCACCAGAGGTCACTCATGTCCCCTGTCGGCTCGTTTCCGGGAGTGGCGGGAACCCACGCCCGCTGCGCCCGCTTGGTCAAGACGAATCGCCCCATGCATAGCACGTCGAGATCGCAGGACATGAATGTGTCGTGCGCCTCCCGCGGCGTCGCGACGATCGGATCCCATCCCAGGTTGAAGCTCGTGTTGACCACCACGGGGCACCCGGTCTTTCGGTTGAAGGTGTCGAGCAACTGCCGATAGAGCCCGTGACGCTCCTTGTCGATCGTCTGCACACGGGCCGAGTAATCGACGTGCGTCACGGCCGGTATGACACTTCGCTGTGTGTATAGCTTGTTCAGTCCGAGCCCCTCGCCGCCGATGTCACCCATCTTGCTTCGTTTGGCGTGCTGCACGGGCGCGACCATCAGCATATACGCGCTTTCCTGATTCGGCTGAATCTCGAAGAACTCGGCCGACTTCTCGCAAAGAACGGACGGAGCGAACGGACGAAACCCCTCGCGGAACTTGACCTTCATGTTGATGATGCGCTGCATCTCGACGTTGCGGGCGTCTCCCAGAATGCTCCGCGAGCCCAGCGCCCGAGGTCCGAACTCCATCCGCCCCTGAAACCACCCCACAACTTTCCCCGCTGCGATGTACCCGGCCACCTGCTCACACAGTTCCTCGTCCGTGTCGACGCGCGTGTAGGTCGTGTCTACCGTGTCAAGAAACTCCTGAATCTCCTCGTCGCAATAGGACGGCCCCAGCAGCGAGCCGCGCTGTTGATCGGGCTTCGCGGCGATCCGTGGGTTGTCCAAGAGCTGGTGCCATATGAACTGCGCCACGCCAAGAGCGCCTCCCGCGTCGCCTGCGGCCGGCTGAACCCATACGTTCTTGAACGGCCCCTCGCGCCGCACCCGACCGTTGGCCACGCAGTTCAATGCGACCCCGCCTGCGAGGCACAAATTGTCCATTCCCGTCTCGGCCTGAAGGGTTCGAACCATCCGCAGCACGATCTCCTCGGTCACCTTCTGGACGGAGGCGGCCAGGTCCATGTCGCGCTGCGTAATTTCCGAGTCAGCCTTGCGAGGCGGCCCGCCGAAGAGCCGTGCGAACTTTCGGTTCGTCATCGTCAACCCGTGGCAATAGTTGAAATAGGACATGTCCAGCCTGAACGACCCGTCCGGTTTCAGATCCATCAGGTTGTCGAGAATGAGGTCGACGTATTTCGCCTCGCCGTAGGGCGCAAGGCCCATCAGCTTGTACTCGCCCGAGTTGACGGTGAAACCGGTGAAGTAGGTGAACGCCGAGTAGAGCATTCCGAGCGAGTGCGGGAATCGCATCTCGTGGGTTAGGGTGATGCGGTTGCCGCGTCCGTACCCCATGGTAGCGGTCGCCCATTCCCCAACACCGTCAATGGTCAGGATGGCCGCCTCGTCGAACGGCGACGGAAAAAACGCACTGGCCGCGTGCGATTCGTGGTGCTCGGTGAAGACGATGCGCTTGCGAAATCCCCCGCCGAGCCCTTTGCTGATCTCGCGCGGAAGGTGCAGTTTCTGTCGAAGCCACTGCGGCATGGCTTTCATGAACGAGCGAAAGCCCTGCGGTGCGCACGCGACGTAGGTCTCCAGCAGCCGTTCAAACTTGAGCCACGGCTTGTCGTAGAAACCAACGTAGTCCAGTTCACCGGCGTCGATGCCGCCTTCACGCAGACAGTACTCGATCGCATGCGTCGGAAAACCGGCGTCGTGTTTCTTACGGGTGAAGCGCTCCTCCTGCGCAGCCGCGACAATCTCCCCGTCGACGACCAGGGCGGCCGCAGAGTCATGGTAGAACGCCGAGATTCCCAGAATGGCAGTCATGGGTTGGTCCCGAGGTCTCGACGCCCCCGAGCGACCAGCGACGCACTGGGTAACACCGAGTCAACGTGGCGGTCCGCAGTCGACATCTCATCGAGCATCGGACGCAAGACATCGACCATGGTTCGCGCCGTGACGGCGTTTCCGTCCGAATTGAGATGGAAGTCGTCAACGAAGTACTTCGCGTCGTTGCCGACTGTCTGCTGAATGTCAGCCACGGCAACACCGCGACAACGAGCCACATCGCGAACGGTGTCCCGAACGATACGCATGGCCGATCGCACGCTGGCTGCGGCCGCGACGGCGCCGCTGCGCGTCTTCATGTAGGTCTGGCGCATGGTCGAGTCGAAGTGGGGTAGCGTCGCCATGTCCGCGCGCTCATACACGTGTGCCTGGGTGGCCAGTACGACGGCACGATGATCGTCCAGGCACAGGCGCGTGAGGTAGTCGAGGTGGGTGCGAAACGGTTCCAGCGTCGGGAAGTCGTCACGACTGAGCCTCTGTTCCGGTATTGCGGAACCGTCGGAACGATCGAACGCCAGCCGGTAGATCGCCGAAGAGCGTAGGAGCTGAAGCGGATTCAGGTCGCCAAGCTTGGCGCTGCGGTTGTTTGCCCGATAGCCCGACAGCACGTTTTTCATCGGCCCCTGGTACGAACCGTAGTCCCACTCGGGCGGAGGCTCATTCGGCGCCGGAAAGCTCCGCGCCAAGTCGTTCGCGCCGTGCATGACGACCACCACGTCCGGGTTGTAGTAACGCATCTGCGTCGCGTAGTTGGTGATCGAGTGGACCGTCGTGTACCAAGGACGCCCGGCGTTGATGACCTCCACGTCGTAGCCGAGCTTGCGCAGGTGCTGCTGAAGCATGAACGGCCAGGTCTGATCGGTCTCGAGGTGATGCCCCCAAGTCGTCGAGCCCCCGAGACACAGGATCCGAAACATCGCGGTCTTGGTGCGCGAGAACGTCCGGCCTCGATAGGCTCGAATCCACTCGCCGTCCACGTTCACCCGATCGGCGTGCTGAAGAAGCGCGTGGTATCCGCCGTTGGTGCCGGCTTCGGGGCGATAGGGTCGCGGGGGAGCGGGAAAGTAGGCATAGCGTAGGCCGAGTTCCAGGCCAAAGAGGACCGGGATCAATGAGATCAGTGTAAATCCGACTCGTCTGGCGAACGACAATCGATTCGGCGCGGGCGCGGTTCGAGACGTCCAGGTCGTCGGCGCGACCGTCGAATGCGTTGGATGTTGTTGCAGCGTTCCGTCCATATCGCTCAAACCCGTCGAGGCGGCACAACCGGCCCTGTGACGTGGGTTATATCGGTCGTAAAGTCGCGCCGGTGAATCTACGGGTGAGCCGGCACCATTCGCCGGTTTTGAGCCTCGACCACACCAGACGGAAGGGCACGACGAGTAGGGCACCCGTCAGGGCGGTGTCCGTCACCATCCAGATCGACTGATACCGCATTGCAGCCATCTCGCTGGGACAGCACAACGAGATGAGCCCGGCATCGAGAACGTACGCCAGCGCGATCAGGGCACATCCCGCTCGGTTGGCACCGAGAATCACAAGAACGATCAGCGCGAGACCCGGCCAGATCGGAGCGATGTCTCGAAGCATCCTGGCCGCGTTCGAGACCGCCGGAGTCATGCTTAGATAGCGAAGCGTCGGCAGCGGTTCGGTCTGGGCGAACGGCGCACGCACCTCGGCCACGGCCCGCATATTGAGAGCCAGGCGCCTGGAGTCTTCGACCGAGCGATGGGGCAGCCCCCAATAGGTCCACCAGTTCCACTCGAAGTCGGGATCGTCGGCGCCGGTGACGTGGAGCACACATGGGTACCGGTGCGCGAGGGGTACATGGCGATCGAATCGAAGGTCATCCCGGCGCAGCAGATGGCGACCGAAGATATCCGCGCTGCATCGCAAGAACTCGAACGGGTGTTCCGCGACGATTTGTAGCGCGGTCTCCCGCATCAGCGCGTCCGTTTCCCACTCGTCGAGGCCGTGGTCGTGGATCGCCCGGTAGCGCGCGACCCACGTGTCCAGTTCCGAGGCCCGGTACGCGTCGTCCGGATCACGCTCCGGCAGCAGGGCGAGAGCCCGCCTTGCGGTATCGCCTTGCGGCATGGGCAGACCCTGCATATGGCGCGTTCGCATCATCATCATCAGACCGAAACTGCCCGTGGAAGTGCGAAACCGTCCCTGGTTGGCGTAGTTCAGGCCGCACTCGAACAGAGCGACGCCGGCCAGCGGAACGATCAGGCACAGACTCAGACGCACGATACGGCGCGGCTCGCTTCGATAGAACCACGCGAAGCAAGCGAGGACCGCAGCGATGGGGACGATCGCGACGCCGCGAACGAGCCAGGCCCCGGCCAGTAAGACCCCGGCGCTGAGCAGGTACGCTCGCGCCGCGCGCGGCGCCCGGCTAATCGCGATGACGGCGGCGAGCAACCCGAACGAGAGCAAAAACATGTACGGCGCTTCCGACATGATTCGCTCGCCGGGCACGAACGTCTGCAGGCGGGCGATCGTGAGTATCGCGGCAAGCCAGCCGGCCCACCGCGACAGCATGATCGCTGCGAACCCGTACGCGGCGAGGGGAAGCAGACCGAGCAGAAAATGATTGAGCGCAAGTGGCGACCAGCTCATGTCGCCGGTGAGCAGCGCGAGGCCCGCGAGCATAAACGGATACCCCGGTTTGCGAAGGGAAAAGTTCGCAGCGCGATCCGGCGACAAAAGGGCCTGGGCCGCATCCACGTACTGCGCCGAGTCGGCGTTGAGAATGGGGCGACCATCGCGCCAGCCGAAGTGCGCGCACTCGGCCATGACACCGATCAGCAGCACCAACACAATGTCGAGTCGCAGGTGCGTGCGCGCACGCCGGGGGGAACGGACCTCGCTTTGACCTGTTGATTCGTTCGCTTGCTGCATAGTGTCTCAGACCGCGCGCGGACCCTGCCCGCGATCTAGTTTTCGG
>JADFRH010000164.1 GCA_022561415.1 Planctomycetota bacterium | reverse complement strand
TTCGGTGAGCCGTCCGGACCCACCGAATCCTCCGTCGAAGCTCCAGCCCAGCCCGAGGGACAGAACCCAATCTACCGGCACACCTTCGTCGGGAGAGAGGCCGAGGTCCGACAGCTCCACTCAGCCTTCGACTCCACCCTCTCGGGCGAGGGCTCGCTGGTCATGGTGGTCGGTGAGCCGGGCATTGGCAAGACGGCGCTGTGCGAGCAACTCGCAGACCACGTCGCGGGGCGCGGCGGCAGAACCCTGGTGGGCCACTGCTACGAGGAAGGCTCCCTTTCGCTCCCCTACCTCGCGTTCGTGGAGGTCATGCGCTCCCTCGTGCTGGGCCAAGAGCCCGACCGCCTGGCGCAAGACCTGGGCACAGGCGCCGGCCTCATCGCCCGCATCGTGCCCGAGGTCCGCGAGCGGATCGAAAAAATGCTGGCCAAGCCCGACGCGCCATAACGGCCAGTCGGTCGACAACACAAATGCCGGACTCGACACAGAACAAACCCAACGATTATGATAGACAAAGTCGGCACGCTGCCCGCCCCATCGGTGTTGTTCAGCCCGACGCCGGGCCGGCTCTTCTCGCCGCGCGTGCCCTTGAAGAAGGCCGACTCGCAAAGCCGGCTTCCTGGCTCGCCGATGCCCAGCGCCATGCCGCCGACATGACCGACGACGCGCTGGATGCACGGGCTTGGCGGGCGCTGCTCTGCGGCCTTATCACGATCGAAAAGGGCGAGCTTAGCCGGGCCGAGCCATCGCTTCTCGAGGCGGCCGCGTTAGCCCTGGCCGAGGGGATCGGGGGCGACGATCCGTCCCCCACTCTTTTCGAGTACAAAAAGGACGGGGCACCCCCAAGCCGCCCGGCCGATCCGCCGGCCGACTGTGTCGCTCCGCCCGGCGCCGACATGCTGCGTCTCGGGGCTCGAGCGCTTCTGCATCTGGGCTGGATCTACCGTCGAACCGAACGGTGCGCCGAGGCGACCCGTGTTCATCTGGCCGCCCACCGGCTACGCAGGGATCACGGCTCGCACGAGGAGCTTTGGGAATCGGCCATGGAGTTGGGTCTCGACGCGGACGTGGCCCGGGAGTTCGAGGACGGACAGCATTGGCATCGCAAGGCCATCGAAGCCGCCGAGCACGCTTCCGAGGAACCACTGAAGAAACAGGCGCTGGCGTGGACGAATCTCGCAACCTCGCACGAGTCCGCCGAGCAGTTTGAGGAGGCCGTCGAGGCAGCGCGAACCGCGCGGGACTGCTGGTACCGGCACGATTCCACGGCCGTCACCGCCACTCGCGCCGACGCCAAGCTCGGCAAGGCGCTACTGAAACTAGGCGAGCATCTCAGCCATCGGCCAGGGCAGCTTGCCGTCGCTGGTGAGTCCCAAGCGGTCGAAGTACTGGCCGAGGCGGTTCGGCTTCTCGCCAAGGCCCGCGACGCCCTGCTCGCCTTCGGCCCGGACTATCACACCGAAGCCGATTCCTGCCGCGACCAAGAGGAACTAGCCACCCGCCTCGACGAATCTGGCGGAAAGCCGACTTCGTGAACGAGACGAAGCTGCGTGCCATTGACTTGCGGCCATACGCGAAACATGCCCGTGCAAGTATGCTACCTCGCACGCGATCGATACTCGGACGCACAACCCGAATTACGAAAAGTTCTTGCAATTCAAGGGTGCTGCGTGGTAGGATGCATCGTCGCTTGCCCGACTAGGAACAATCCATGGTTCTCAGTCGGGCGAACCTACGCGGAAGGAAGAACCAGTGTCGAGGGGCGCATTCTTGTTTCGTTTGTCGCAGTTTTGCTTTGCACTGGCCATCGCAACCAGCGTTGCGGTCGGTGGTGAACCGACTCGCATGGCAGGACGCGCGATGCTATTCGTCGATCAGAATGCGACCGGGCCGACACACGACGGCAGGACATGGTGTACGGCATTTACCGACCTTCAAGATGCGTTGGACTTGGCGTTCTTCGATGTAACGATCCGCGTCGCCAACGGCACATACAAGCCGGATCGCGGGACGGGAAATCGCACCGCATCGTTTACGATAATAAACAACACACAGGTTGAAGGGGGATACGCAGGCTGTGGTGCGATTGATCCAAATGCCCGTGACTTCGACCAGTTTGAGTCTATCCTTTCGGGCGACTTGAATAGCGATGACACCGGCGACCTCACTCATCCATCGCGTGACGAGAACAGCCAGCTCGTGGTATTGATATCGGGTAGCACTGCCATATTGGATGGATTCACCGTAACGGCCGGAAATTCAGATAACGGCAGTGGCGGTGGAATACTAATGTTAATCAGCCCTACGGTCGCCAATCTCAGGGTGACCCGAAATTCCGCGAGCCTCGATGGAGGCGGACTACGCATCGACGGTGTAAGCGATGGTAACCTGCTCAGCTGCATATTCCAAGATAACACGGCACGCGACGGCGGCGCCGTCTTTATCCAATCCAGCAACGTGACGTTTCACAAATGTCGTTTCTTGGACAATTCCGGGGCCGTCGGTGGCGCGGTGCGTATTTCGAGCAACAGTAATGCGGCGTTCACGGACTCAGCCTTCTCTTACAACACCGCGGGGAGTGGAGGTGCCGTCTATATTTCCGCGGGAGAAGGGAGTTTCACGTTTGCGCGCTGCGTGTTCCTTGGAAATGTAGCGTTTCCGGGCCGTGGAGGCGGAATCTATAAGTCCGGCAACGCGGCATTGATTGTACGCAGTTGCGTTTTTAACGCTAATAGCGCTGGACTTAGAGGCGGTGGTATCTATGGAGACTCAAGTCGGCTCGACATTCTCAACTCGACTTTCTTCGCAAACTTTGCCCTAGAAAGCGGGCGTGCTGTAGCCGGAAGCGCGGACCTCAACAGTTGCATTCTTTGGGACGGAGGTAACGAGGCGCTCGGCGCCACAATCACCAACAGCAACGTCCAGGGCGGTTGGCCCGGTGGAAACATCTTTGCACTGCCGATGTTCGTGGACGCGGACGGCGAGGACGATATTCCCGGCAACGAAGACGATGATTTCCGCCTGCTGGCGGCGTCGCCGTGTACCGACGCCGGTGATCCAAACTTCGTCGCCGATCCCGGCGCGACTGACCTGGACGGCTTCGATCGCGTAATCGACGGCAACAACGACAATAAGGCCGTCGTGGACATGGGCGCGTACGAATTCCCGGGCGACTGCATCGGTTCGGACTTTGACGGGGATGGCGTTGCCGACGTCTGCGATGCGGACCGCGACGATGACGGCGTTCCGAACAACCTCGACGTTTGCGAGTTCACGCTTCCGGGCGCTGCCGTTGACGCCGAGGGACGACCACTAGGCGACCTGAACAGGGATTGCGGAACAGACCTGATCGACTACACCATAATGCAGAACGGATGGTCCGGACCGGCAGGATCACCGGACTAGTGCCGGTTCTAGAAAGGTTGATGTGCTTTTTCTTGACTCATCGATCCGCAGGACGCCTTTTCCGAGCCGCGACCGTAAGGGAGCGGACGACCAGGAATCAATACTACCTTTCTAGAAACGGCACTAGTGTCGGGCGTTGGCGTTGACGAATCTCGGTACCTCGCACGAGGCCGCGGAGCAGTTTGAGGAGGCCGTCGAGGCCGCGCGGGACTGCTGGTACCGGCACGATTTCACAGCCGTCACCGCCACCCGCGCCGACGCCAAGCTCGGCAAGGCGCTACTGAAACTAGGCGAGCATCTCAGCCATCGGCCAGGGCAGCTTGCCGTCGTGGGTGAATCCGAGGCGGTCGGTGTGCTGGCCGAGGCGGTTCGCCTTCTCGCCAAGGCCCGCGACGCCCTGCTCGCCTTCGGCCCCGACTATCGCACCGAAGCAGATTCCTGCCGCGACCAAGAGGAACTGGCAAGCCGCCTGGATGAGGAATCGGTGAAGAGTGAAGAGTGAAGAACCGCCCAAACTCTTCACTATTCACTACCGACTCTTCACTTCTTCAGAGTGTCTTCCCATCCGCCAGCCAGAGATACGCCAGCCTGGGTCTCACGCTCGGCGGAAGCATCGCCCGTACCATCAGCCGCATCATCGGCCGTCCGTAGAAAATCCCGACGGTTCCGCCTAGAAGCTTCACGCCCAAGTGACCCAGCATGTACGGAGTGGCCCAGTCCATGAGCGGATTCGCCTCATAGTACCAGGCGATCGCGACGATGGTTCCGGACGCGATCGCCAAGCCGAAGACGGGTAGGAAGTACGCGAAGCGCGCCCAGTGCGGGATCGCAACGACAATGAGAATTCCGCTGACCAGAGCGATCGCAAACGCACCGGACATCATGGCCGGGACGTAGTACTTGTAGTCTTCGGTGTACACGCGAACCTGCATCTGGCCGTACTCCGTTTGGTACGTCTGAGGGGGCGGAAGACCGATGGCCGCGGCTCGTCTAGTGTTTCGCTCGATGCCGCGCGTGCTGCTGAAGGTCAGTTCTTCGAGGGTGGCATAGTTGATCGCGCCCTGCGCCATGCCCAGCCAGAAGAAGATCGCGATAAGCAGAAACATCCAGCCGAACAGCGTGACCGACGTTACGCGAGCGACCCAAGGCCGAAGCGCTGTCTGGGTAGTATTGGCCGGCTGGAATCGCCCGCACTCGGTACAGCGAACGATCGGAATCCCCGTCCGCGGGTCAGGCGTAACCGCCAGCGTCCGCAGGTTGTACGAGCACTCCTCGCAGAATCGGTCGAGCTCGATGCAGGCCGTAGGAGCCACCGCCGATGCCTGGTCGATAGAGCCCGCACCGGCCTCACAAGAGTCGCCGAACTCCGGCCCTGCCCCGGTTGCCGCCGGGAGAGAACCCGCACAGGATCCCCGAGCCGCCTCACCCAAACCGGCAGAATCCCGGCCCGAGCCGGATACATCCACGCCCGAGGCATGTGATCTAGTCATGGTCGTATCTTCCATAATCGCGTCCCGTCGCCCATCAATCCAGGCAGCATCGCCTCGGAAGCGCAGACGAGCCCTGAGTATTCGGATTCGGAGGAGTGGACGGATTATTGCGGCGATTCGCGATCCCGCTCCCGCATCGCCTATCTGCTCCGCGCTAGCTCCGCGACGTGCTTCATCGGAAACAAGGCGTCTACTTTCGCGTCATCGCCGCATAGATCACCCAGGTACTTGACTAAACCCGTCGACGTAACGAACTCAACGTGGGAGATGACCAGCTCGTCGCCGCCGGCAGCCGACCGGTGATAGTACGTTCGGTTCACAAAATACGAACAACGATCTGTCGGCTCCGGATCTTTGACGCGTCTCCCATCGGCATCAAAAACAGTCATCCATAGACAGCCATCCGGAACGACAACCAATGGGAGGACCAGCGAAAACGCGAAACTGCCCGTCCGGTCCTCGCCGTCAGAACACGAAAGGTACGTCAGGTCATCAGCAGAACTCAAGGCCTGCGCCCATCGGTCGTAGACTTCAGAATCACTAGATTGAATTGCACCGTCGTCGTGTTTACGCCCCACTTGGGAACATGACTTGCCAACCGCATCGCCAACGCGATAAAAGGAATACCCATCTGTCATTCGCACGTTCCTCGAACGCGGAAGAAATGCGGGGACAATAGGACCGCTAGGAACCTCAATGGGGTGGATCGCTGGATCTACCGAATACGAAAGTTCATGGAACGCTTCGACCGGGCGCCGGGGTAAACATGAGACTAGTAATGGAGAATTCTGACGAAGGTTCTTGCATTCCACAGCCAGCCGCAGGAAACGGATATCCGCTTGAAGAGTTGCACGGAT
>JADFRH010000163.1 GCA_022561415.1 Planctomycetota bacterium | reverse complement strand
TCATGGAACACCGGCAGCCTGGACTTGAACGAAGGTGTGACTACTATAACGGTCACCGCATACGACTGGCTGGGCCGGACAAGCACGGATACGCTGGTAGTGACACGTGACATCGTGGGCCTAACAGTGAATATCACAGGTCCGACCGCGGCGGGTTCGTATGCGACATCATTGAACAGCATCACAATCAGCGGCACGGCATCTGATAATGTGGGCGTGGCGGGAGTGAGTTATGTTCTCAGCGGCGCTACGGTGGCTAGCGGTGATGCGGCCGGAACGGGGTCGTGGAATACGGGAGCTTTGGGGCTGAGCCTCGGCGCGCCCGTCACCCGGCGAAGTTCTCGGACCCGCTGATCGAGAAGAACGGAACCTCGGCCTCACCGGCGATCGCCTTGGCCAGCAGCGTCTTGCCGCACCCCGGCGTTCCGACCAGCAGAATCCCGTGCGGAATCCGCCCGCCGAGCCGTTGGAACTTTTTGGGGGACTTAAGAAACTCGATGATCTCCGTGACCTCTTCCTTGGCCTCGTCGATTCCGGCGACATCGCCGAACGAGATGTTGGTCTGTTCCTTGGGTGTGATGCGGTGTCGCGATCGGCCGAACGTGCCCAGCATTCCGCCCGGACCGTTGGCGTTACGAATCTGCCGAAAGATCACGAACCAGATGATTCCGAACAGCAGAATGTAGGGAATCATGCTGAACAGGACGAGAAGGAATTGGTTCGGCTTCCTGGCCTCGATCACCGCACCGGGCAACGCCTCGACCATGCGCTGGACGAATTCACTGTCCATCGCGTCGCGCGGAAAGACCACGCGGAAACGTCCCGACGCACCGTCCACCGAGATCGCATCGGTCGCCTTGAGTTCGCCTTCCACGACGCCGTCGTCCTGCATCGCCAGGTACTTGATCTGCTGTGTCTCGACGAGTTCGTAGAACTTGGAAATCGGCAACGTTTCGATAGGCTGCCACTTGTCGCTGAGCAGACCGACCAACAGCATCGCCAACCCGACGAGCATCAACCAGCTCACCACGTTGCGCGACATCCGCGGTCCCGGCGCACCCGGCTTCTTCGGGTCGGCCGGCGGTTTGTCAGGTGATGGGTTCTCGTCGGTCATCAGGTACAATCCGATCCAGTGGCACTTTTCTGCGCGAGGCTTCCCCGATGGTGCTCGCGTCCCAATACATCATACAAGGCCTACCAGCCCGATTCCATCGTCTCGACGATGAGTTCCGCCATTCCATCCAGCGCGCGGGTCATGGCGTCGGAAAATGTCTCGCCGACCGGTGGAATGTAGCTTGCTTGGTACACAAAACGCGGTCTCTCGACGAGTATGTCACCCGTGCGTAAGTCCTGAATCCGGAACGAAACGACTACCGTGGATCCGATCTCGCGCGGACGATCGAGGTCGAAGTCGTCTCCGAACGTCACGTTCTCCACGGCCAGAATCTCCCCGGTCAACAGGGTGTCGGCCGTACGCCGGGGCGCGATCCGATACGGTGTATCGATCTCGACCCGCTTGGTGATCGCTTCGGTAAGTCGGAACTCCAACTCGCGTCGAAACTCCCGAGATTGAAACATCTCCACATGAACGGTCTGAATATCGGTCGGGAACGGGCGGACGGTCGAATAACTGCACCCGGTCAGGCCCGTCGCCAGCATCAGGCACAACGCCAGCCGCCGGGCTGGAGCCACTGATAACATCGTCGTATCTCCGCGCGACATCATGAACCGGCCGCACCGGTCTGTACTCGGGTGACGGGAGCCCCGAGCAGGTTCAACCGTTCGGCGGCCTTCACGTCGGCGATCGTACCGGGCCAATCGCGGCGAACCAGTCGATAGTAGTAGATCGCGGACGAAAAATGCCGGGTCCGGTCATAATACGCGGCCACCGAGAAATCCTTTTCGCCCCGAGACTCGCGAATGGAATCCAGGATCGCCCCGACACCCTTGCGATCCGCGGCCGCCGGGCTGTATCGCCGGAAGTCCTCGAATCGTTCCTCGGCCTCGATCAACTGAGCTTCATCATACGCGACACCGCCGTAACTCGCGAGTGCCGCCTCGGCCGAGCGAATCATCGCATGTTCCGCGTAGCGGCTTCGCGGATACTCGCGGAGCAGACGAGCGTATTCGCCCTCCGCGAGCTTGTGGTCGCCGGAGTCGAACATGTGGTCGGCCGTCACCTTGATCGCCAATTCGGCAAGCCGGCTGTCCGGGTAATTGGTGGAAATCTCGTCGAGAATCTGCACCGCGTCATTCTTGCCGGACAGCAGCCGCAAACCCATCCAGCGGCGTTTCTCGCCTTTGAGATAGGATTCGGCGATGACGAACTCGAGTCGCAGCGCCGCGGCCGTCTGCGGCATGCCGGAGAACTTGCTCAGGAACTCCTGAAGCGAGAGGTGCGCCTTGGCGAATCGCCGCCGCCCGATCTGCGCCTCGGCCCGGGCGATAAGCAGGTCGGGGTATAGCGGATGATCCTCACCCAGCTCGCGGATGAGCCGCTTGGTCTGGGCAAAGGCTTTGCGATAGTTCTTGGCCGTCAGGGTGAGTCGAATCTCGTGCAGACTGGCTTCCGGTGTTCCCGGCGTGGGCGGCGCCTCTTCGACCCATGCCTTGTTGTCGACGTCGTAGGTCAGCGTCCGGTTCCTCGGCGTCTGAGCCGAGGCGGAGTCCAGCGCGGCGAGTCCGGCCGCCACAACAAGTATGGTTCGAATCATCCCCGGCATACAGTGTCTTCCTAAACTCTCGCGACGATCGTTTTTTTCATCTCGAGCCCAGCGCCCGGGAATCCACCGGTATTCTATCCCGCCGTGAGACCGCTACGCAAACCGGGCGTGTCCCAAATACGCCAACCCCGTTTGGTCCGCAGTGCAAGGGTTTGCCGATAGAAGACCATCATGCGAGCCGTCGTTTTCGACAAAACGCTTCGATTCGAACCCCACCGGCCCGATCCCCGGCCGGGCGACGGGGAATGCCTGATCCGCGTCCACCTCGGCGGAATCTGCGCCACCGATCTGCACATTATGGCCGGCTACATGAACTTCACCGGCGTCCTCGGTCACGAGATGGTCGGGACCGTCATCGAGAGTTCCGACGCCTGGCGGGGCAAGCGCGTGGTCTGTGAAATCAACTGCGTCTGCCGAAAGTGCGAGATGTGCCAGGCCGGTCTGTCGAACCACTGCCGCAGCCGAACCGTCATCGGCATCGACGGCCACAACGGCTTCTTCGCCGACCTGGCAGCCGTGCCCGAAATGAATCTGCACGAAGTCCCCGAGGCCGTCACCGACGAGGAGGCGGTCTTCGTCGAACCGATCGCCGCGGCCTATCAGGTGCTCGCGCAGTGTCCGATCGACGCCCGAACGAACGTGACCGTCGTGGGTTCGGGTCGGCTCGGGCTGCTCGTTGCCCAGGTGCTCAGCGACCGGGGCTGCCAACTGACGGTCGTTGGGCGCAACGAGAAGAAACTGCTCCTCTGCGAGAAGAAGGGCATTCAGGGCATACATGTCAACGACGTGATTCCAAAGCGCGACCGGGACGTCGTCGTCGACTGCTCCGGTTCGCCCGAGGGTCTTGGTTTGGCGATGCAACTCGTGCGACCGCGCGGTACGATTGTGCTCAAGAGTACCTACGGCGAGCGCGGCGCACCCAACCTCGCGTCGATCGTGGTCGACGAGGTGACGTTGCTCGGCAGCCGCTGCGGGCCCTTTCCCGAGGCGATCAACGCACTCGCTCGCGAGGCCGTCGAGGTGCGATCGATGATCTCGCGCACGTATCCGATCGAGCAGGCGGTCGAAGCCTTTGCGGCGGCCCGCGATCCGAACAACGTAAAGATCCTCCTGAAGATCAATCCGAGGTAAGTGATCAGCCGTCAGTCGTCAGTCGTCAGTGGTTAGAGCGTGCCCCATTCTTGCACAGCAAGGGTGGGGGACGGATGATTCGATAGGTAGACGAAGACCGATACCGACCGCAGCGATCGACAAGTCATCACGCGACGTCCGTCCCCCACCCTTCGCCTGTAGCGAAGAATGGGGCACCCGCTCCTCGAAACAGGGCACAGCGATCGTTGATACCGGCGGGAAAGGTAGGGCGATCCTTGAGTCGACGAGGTCAAAACTATACAGTGGACCTCCGGCCGACCGGGCATGGGCCAAGCCGATCGGGCACGTGCCCGTTGGGAAATGTCGATTACTGATGCTTGAGAAGGGAGGAGCTGAAG
This sequence comes from Planctomycetota bacterium, assembly GCA_022561415.1. Next base: position 1,571 of record JADFRH010000163.1, on the reverse strand, counting down.
ATGCCGCCATCATCGGTTTGGTCGTTTTTCTACGGCTCGTTCATCAATCTCGATGTGCTCAAGAAAGTCGATGTCGTTCCGGGCGCTGTTGAGGTCGCTACGCTCGACGGCTTTGACATCTGCATTCGACCTGTGGCCAACCTCGTCCCGTCGGATGAGCACCGCGTCTACGGTATTGTCGCAACGACGACGCATGAAGAGCTGTCGCGGTTGTATGACTACGTCAGCAACACGCTTGGCGGTACGTACCTCCCCCGCGCGGTGCTTACGGGCGTCGGAAACGGCAAGTGCTTGCCCGCACTGTGCTACATCGCTCCGGATCTTGCGGAAGGCCCGGCCACGGCGGAGTATGTGGACCTCATCGTTGGGGCGGCGAAGAGCTATGGGTTCCCACGTTGGTACGTCGACCGCTTAGAGAGTTTCCGCTCATAGCTAGCACCGTGTCGTCTTGCGCTTCTTTCCCGTCCCAACCTTTATATGGGCGTTGCCCAAGTTGTGACACGGACCCGCCGCCATCACGTGTTTGTTGGTTCTGTTCTTGTTGCTATTGTCTCTGCCTGTGGTTGCAGTGGGCGCCTTGTCGTACATGATCCATTGTTTGAGTGCGTATTCGAGACACCTCTTTTCATCGGCGTTCAACGTTCCCGTATATATCTTGTGGATCTTAGGGTAAAGATGCGCCTTGGCCATATATATGGAACCCTTGGACTGAACTATGTTCGGAAATACGTAAATCAGGAACAGTGACAGGAAGACTAGGATTCGCTTCATACTGTTCTCCTTGCGATGGGCGGCCGGACCCCGACGACGTGTCTGAAGTGCCTTGGATCGCGTAAATTATACCATAAATGTATTGGCACTTGCGGCTTGACTGACAACCAGCAAGAGAAAAGGGCCCCACCATTCGGTGAAGCCCTTGCCCGTAAAGCAAATACTGACGATTCGAGAAACTACGACTTCTTTTTCTCCGACATCGCAGCCATTGCTTCTTTGTTCTTCTTTATCCATTCGTGAAGATCGGCAACCACTTCGGCGTTGTCCGATGTCACGATCCAGATGTCGCCGTTCATCGTCTCCACGTACTCCTGTTTCACACCCCGCATCATGCACATGCCGAGTGCGGTGCAGCTGCCGCAAAGGTCCATCTGCTCGCCCTTCATCAAACGCTCGCCCGTTTCCGACATTCTAAGGTGGGCAGCACGATACGCTTCGAGCTTATCCTTGGGAACGGTCGTCACGACGACGACACCATTAGACAGGTTGTGTTGTTCCCACTGCATGCTCTCCATCAACCCGGGGGTAGCGGTGATGTTTGTACACATGCCACAATTCTCCAAATCGAACCACGGCTTCTCACCGGCGGTGTTACCGACGGCGGCCACAAGCACAACGAGAAGTGCTAGTGCGATCATACGACGCTTCATTTCTGACCTCCTGAAATCCTTGCTTCGGGCGCTCGCCGACAATCGGCCTCCGCCACACAGAACCTATTAAATAAGACAATCGAGTCGTTTTGACAAGCAAATGTCTCGCGGGCAATTGGTAACTGCCGCCTGAGAAACGAGTTGTCT
>JADFRH010000162.1 GCA_022561415.1 Planctomycetota bacterium | reverse complement strand
TACTGGAAACTCTCCTCCTCCAGCACGCCGTACAGTCCCGGGATGGCGAACGCCGCGTCACCTCGGAAGTACTTCGGTATGTCGCGATCCCGGTATCGGTCGATGACCGGCAGCAGAGCCCGACGCCAGAACTTGGCGCTGTTGTGGTTGCCACGCCGCAGCATGGCACGTTCCGGATCGCCGTACTGGTTGAACAGAAATAGTGGATGATAGCACAGGCACTCGAAGTACCCGTTGTACGCCGACCCTTGTTGTTCGCCATGCGTCTCGCTGACCGAGCTATCCAGATCCCGGATCAACTTGTGGAGCGGAGCACACTCGTGGACGGAGTCGATCCAAGTGCCGGACAGATTCATCAACGCCGTGAGATTCTTCCTTGAACTCAACATCTCCGTCTCGAACCGGCTCATCTCGCTCGTTGATGCAGCTTCCTTCTCTGTCGCCCGCCCGCCTACAACTCGACGCATGGCAGGATCGACGCGCAAGCGATCAGCGTCGTTGACATCTTCGTAACCGGCCAAGCGTCCATAGACACCCTGTCGCAGCATGGCCAACATGGTGTGCTGGGTGTTCTTTCCCCGTCGGCAATCCGACAACAGCGTGCTTCCCCTTTCAGTCAAACGGAACGCTTCGTCCAGTTCACGAAACGCAAGCAAGCCAGCGTCACTCGTAATCCTTGCTCCGTGGAATTCGAGCTTGAGTTTGCCGTCGAATTGAACACGAAGTGCTTGTTTTCGCCTGTCACCCATTGGATGCTCCTGTCAAAATGGCCGGAAACTCTTGTATTACAGGAGAAACATGCACGTATCATGCCATTACGATCAATCCATCTGGGAAATCCGGGGCTAGAGGATGCCGGCACCGAAGCCTGAATCGTTGCCCCCTGCGTCTTCAACCGGCGGTTGCGGTCGTGCCACGGCGGGCTTCTTTTCTTCTTCGACTTTGGGTGCAGCGCGCTTACGCGGCGGTGGTTGCGCCACTTCATCGAGTCCCCAGCCGAAAGCCGTGTCGTTTTGGTCAGCGCCATCTCTACCTTGCGTACTCGATGAGGTACTGCGTGCAGGTTCGCTCGGTGCTGGCGGTGGGCTCTTGGGGCGATCGTTCGGTCTGGCACGGGAGGACGACTTCCCTTCCTCGACCGGTTCTGCCGAACCCGCGTCGGAATTCTCAGTCCTTCGTGGACGATTGCGCCCGGTGTCGGGCGTTCGGTTTCCGTCTCGCTCGGACTTCTGTTCTGTCGGCTTCGCGCGGGATTCCGTACGCCGCCGGCGACCTCTGCCCGGGTCAAGGTCGGCGATCATGGAGTTGTAGTCGTCTACCTCCGGTTTCGGCTCCGGTTCCAGCTCCGGTTCCAGCTCTGGTTCGGGTTCGGGGGTCGTCGGTTCCGGGGTCGCCGGTTCCGGGGTCGGAGCGTCTCGTTGTTCGTCACGATCCTCGACTACGTCGACATCGGCAGGCCCGCTTCCCAGTTCCTCTTCATACGCATCGAGCACACGCTGTTGAATCGCCTGCCGAAACGTGGACGTGATCGGATGGGCGATGTCACGATGTGCTTTCTCGCGACCGCTATCGTCCCTGGGAATCCGTCCGGCCGGAACCTGTTTCCCGCACTCGTTGCAGTATCTTGCCCGAAGATGGTTTTGCGTTCTGCAGTTGGGACATGGGGCGGAGAGTTTCCGCGACGGCATGGCGACGAACAGCCCGCCCGTTCCGTCCACCAGCTTGATGTCGCGAATCACGAACTGCTCATCCAGGGTTACACTGCACACCGCCTTGAGGCGGTCGTTCGTATCCGTCAGTAGTCTTACCCGTACGTCGGAGATTTCCATTTGTGTTTCCTCGTAGAACTATAGGTCCGACCCGAACGGCGCCGCCGCCACGAGAGTGGTTAGGTCGAGGCCGAGCTGTTCGATGGCGCTCGCGGTACGCCGCGCCGCTTCCTTCTCGTCAAACAATCTGTACAGGGTGGATCCGGCTCCGCTCACGATCATCGGCCCGAATCCCTTCTGGTTTATCCGGTCGAATGTGTTGGCCACGCGCGGCGACACGCGAAAGACGGCCGACGCCAAGTCGTTGGACAGCCATGGCGAAAACTCAGCCGCCCGCGACGAAGCGAGTATCGCGTCCACCTGGTCGTTCGGCAAGGCGCTCGAATCGCTCCCGCCCCATTCGGCATAGACGGCGGCCGTCGAGACGATCTCGGGTACGAGCACGAGCATCGCCCAACCGGACCAGCGCATCGTCACGCGACGGACGATCTCCCCGCGCCCCGAGACGACCGCGCTGGGGAGGTAGAAAAACACGGGGACATCCGAGCCTAATTCCGCACCGATCTCGGAAAGCTGCCGTGAGTCGAGACCGGCCTCCCAGAGCTGATTGCACAGCCGCAGCGTCGTGGCGGCGTCGCTGCTTCCGCCGCCCATGCCGCCACCGACGGGTATTGACTTGTCGAGCGTGATTCTCAGGGCGGGGTCTCGATCAAGCCGGCGGGCGAGCGCAGCGGCCGCGAGAGAGGCGAGATTGTCGGGGCCGCAAAGCGCCGCATCGTGGCAGCTCAGCTCGATGCCGGGTCTCTCGGAATGGGCGCAACGCACGGTGTCGTGGAGTTCGAGCCCGATCACCAGAGACCGCAGCTCGTGAAACCCATCGTCGCGGCGACCGAGAACGTCGAGCGTCAGATTGATCTTCGCATGAGCCGGCGCAGACCTCGATGCCACGCGATTAGTCTCTTCGGTTGTGGGGGCAAGCATCAGGAATGGGCTGTGCTGAGGTAACGCGAGTCTCGGTTCGTACACGCGGCGCCACGCAGCGCACACGGCTAGCCTAACCTATTACTGGACCACATCTTACGTTGCGCCACCTATGCGTCAACCGACGGCGCCGGTCGAGCTGCCTTGGCTCATTCCGCCCCGAAGTCGCGCCGCTTCGGACCTTGATCGTCGCCCGATCGGGGGGACTTGTGTCGCCCTGATTCACCGCGGCGTTGCTTTTCGGCAACACCTCGATACATCCGCGCTGGGTTCGTTATTCCGTCACCGGCCGTAACTCGGTCCCACGAAAGAGGTTACGGGAACCGAGCGAGACGCGGCTTCTGTGGAGGTCCGGTTGTATTACGCTTTCCCAAGGCGCTGTGCGGCGTGTTGCAGCGCGTGCCGCAGGAGGTTAAGGAAAGTGGTAGGTCCGATTAATTCAATCGGTGCGGAGTCAACCGCTCCGTCCGGTATCGTTTCGGCGTCTCGGTCCGATTCCACGGCGTCAGCGGCCTCAAGTACTTCGGTCACGCTGGGTTCGCTCGGCGGCGCCGGCGTCCTCGGAAACTCGCTGGCCATCGCCGAGGTGTTCTCCGTCATCGCAGATATGCTTGAGGAAATCGGCGGCGATCTGGAGAACGACCAGGTTCTGCAAGCGCTTATTGCGCTACTCATTCTCATGGCGTTGCTTCAGGGGGCGGGGGACGCGAGCGGTTCGCCGCAGTCTTTACTGGGCGGAAGCGGTCTGACCGCCGGGTCCGGTCCGCTCCTGATGGCGTCGTCTTACACCAAGACTACGATCTTCATCGAGCAGACAACGGTGACGACTACCTTCCAGATTTCCGCGGAATCCGCGGCCGCTTTCGATCTTGGGGAACTCGACAGCTCCGGAAATTCGATCGACATCTCCGCGTAACTCCGCTGTGAATTGGGCTACGCGGGGCGGCCATCGCCGGAGGCGGGAGTCGCGATCTGAGTGGCGCCCGCGTCGATCGCCAGTCCGGTGGCTTCGTCGATCACGGGCTGGGACTGTTCGAGCCGCTCTTTCATCACGCGACCCACCTTGAACTTGACCGTCCGCCGTGAGGGAACGCGGACCTTGTCCATGGTCTTGGGGTTCTGGGCCTGACGCGGGGCACGCACCTTGCTCTCGAAGACGCCGAAATCGCGGAACTCCAGGCGATTGCCGTTGCCAAGCTCGTCGATGATGGTATTCAGGAATCGCTGGATCACCTTCTTGACCAGGACGCGCTTACAGCCCTCGGCGTCGGCGATTCGGTCGATCAGGTCTTTCTTCGTTACCGTTGCCATATCGGACGTGGTTCGCTTCGTTCCGGCCGAGCGGATCGCGTGACGCATGACCCACACGAACGAGTGATTTTTCGATGCGCTGCCCGCGAATCTGTTCGCGAATGCACTGCGCAACTCCACGGGCTCAACGACCCAAATGCTTGTAAGTTATACTACTACAAAGACTTCCGACGATCAAGGCATATCTGAAACGGGGGATTCCGGAGGCTTTGGAGGCCGGCCGACCTCCTCTGCCAGGATGATCAACAGGCTGCGGGTGTGGCGTGGAGCTACGTTAGCGACGGGCTGAGCCGCGCCGATCGGAGCGGAATGTTCGGGTGAGCCGATCCCGGCTGCGGCCGGACTGCATCTGCCGATCGATCATTGTTGTCCGGTAATCGACGATTTCGCCGGTGGAATCATAAACTTGGGTCACCGGCCAGTCAGCCCGCGCGACGGCATGAGACGAGATTCCAGTCCACTCGGGGTTAAAAATAAGGTGTGTCTCTGGAATCACCGAGAGCCGGGGAGCTCGGTCGTTTTGAGCGCAGCCAAGCGTTCCGGCCGCGAGTGTCAAAGCGGCAGCAACGCAGACGGTCTTCAAGCTCGGTCTCATCTTCATTCCCCCGTGATAGGCACCTGACATCAGGCATGGTGCGGACCCGGAACGAGCTGAGGCCGGCGTCGCGCGACCCGTCCGGAAATACGGGCTGAACTTGCTGGATACTTCGGACGGACGTTCGCGGTGAGCCGGAATCGCGAACGCACATCGCCTTCCGGTTGTAGCGATGGGTTTCCTCCATGCATCGAGGCAACCGATCTGTGCATCAGAGGTGATTTACCACCCCATCACGAGTGCCGCGTGCCGCGCGGTTTGCGGCCGGTTGGGGGGCGGCCTACGATGACGTCGCACGCTGGCAACGCGTCGCCCGGCAAGCCGGTTTCACCGCCCGGCAAGCCCCGGCGCGCCGGGGTCGGCCAGCCGACTTTGTCGGTCGCCCCGTATGACGGGAGGATTAACACTTGCGATTCGGTCTTGTTACAGGCTCACTTCGATCGTCCTCGCAGATGATACGCGTGGTTGCGGCGCGCTCGGCCAAAGGTGCAGGGCGAGCCCCCGAGAAACCCGGTGAGATTACGGCTATCGATGAGACATCCCTCACACTGTCAGCGGGACCCCGCAATCGTTGCACCCAGGAGGACGTGCGGTGCATCGGCGGGGCGGCGGCCAGGTGGTGCAATGCGCACGCCAAGGCGCGGGCCGTAGTCGACGTGGCGAGCGTCAGCGCGCTAGGCGTAGACGGCGCGTTGGAGGCGTTTTGTGAGGGGTTCGCACTCGGTGCGTTCCGATTTGATCGGCACAGTTCAGAGAACAAGGGATCTTGCGTTTCTGCGCTCGACCTGCTCGTCAAGCGCAACGCCCCGCGATTGAGCGGGCGCATCCGCCGGCTCGCGCCGCTATCAGATGCCGTCAATCTCGCCAGGGATTGGGGCCACGAACCGCCGAACGTCATCAACCCGGTCACGCTTGCGGCTCGCGTAGTGCGACTCGCGCGGGCGTCGAAACTCAAGTGCAGGATTCTCGACGAGAAGCAGCTCAAGAAGATCAGGGCCGAGGCGATTCTGCAGGTCGGGATTGCGAGCAAGACTCAGCCGCGTTTGATCATTCTCGAGTATCCCGGAGCCAAGCGGTCCAAAGCGACGCGGCCCGTCCGAGTCGGCACCACCGCGAGGGTCGTCTTGATGGGGTCCTCGAACGACGTGTAAGTCTCAACCTGCC
>JADFRH010000161.1 GCA_022561415.1 Planctomycetota bacterium | reverse complement strand
TCTATCTCGGCGAAAAAGACGGCGACGCGTTTCGCAAGCTCGAGCCCTACGCGACGCGCAACTACTACTACCAAGTCGCCCAGAGCTACGGGTGGTGTACGTTCACCTTTCTGGTGGAGATGATGATCTGGCTGCTCAACAGCATCTACGCACTGACCCATGACTACGCGGTCGGCATCATCGTTCTCGTGCTGATCGTGCGCATCGCCTTGCACCCGATCACCAAAAAAGGTCAGGTCAACATGGTGCGGATGCAGACGAAGATGGGTGAGTTCGCGCCGAAGCTCGAGGAGCTCAAGAAGAAGTACGGCGGTGACAAGGCCAAAATGCAGCAGGAGCAGATGAAGCTCTATCGCGAGGAGGGCATCAACCCGGCCGGTCAGATCTTGAACTGCCTGCCGATGTTTTTGCAGATGCCGATCTGGGTGGCGCTGTTTTTCAGCCTGAGCAACAACATCGGCATGAGGCATCAGCCGTTCCACTTCACCTGGATCACCGACCTGACGGACATGGACTGCCTCTACGAATTCTCGACCCCGATTATTGTTCCTTTGCTCGGGTGGAAGATCGCCTGCTTCAACTTGCTGCCCATTCTGGTGGCCGTGTTCATGTACACACAGCAGAAACTCCAGCCCAAGCCCAAGCCGAACCCCAACGCGACGGATCAGCAGAAGCAGCAGCAGGAGATGATGCAGAAGATGGCGCCGATGATGAGCATTATGATGCTCGTCATCTTCTACAACATGCCGGCCGGTCTGAACCTGTACATCATGTGCAGTTCGCTTTTCGGAACGATCGAGCAGCACCGCATCCGCAAACACATCAAAGAGCAGGAAGAGGCCGGCACACTGCTCAAACCCGTGAAGAAGCGCCCGGCCGAAAAACTGGATAGTCTCGGTCGCAAGAAGCTGTCATTCTTCGAGAAGCTTCAGAAGATGGCCGACGAAGCCCAGAAACCCCAAACGGCCTCCCATCGATCGGGCAAGACCCGGCCCAAGCGGTAGTAGTCTATACACCAACGTCTTCAGCCTGTGGGACCGACTTTCCAGCCGGTCCTTCTGCCGCCGGTGCGATCCCGGCGCGCCGGGACTGCCCGAGAGCGGGACGAGATAGGAATCTCGTCCCAGCGTGAGTGCAGAAACGGGGTTGGCATCGTCGTCGGCGATTTGTTCGATGTCGAGCGTGCGTGGGGGCGGAGCCAGTTTCCTTGTTCAAGCGCCGCGGCAACCGGGTTTGAAGATTCGCAGGAGCGCGGGCAGCAGAATCACCGTGGCCAGGAAGCAGCCGCCTATGCTCAGGACGACGAGGCCGCCGAGGCGGGCGTTGGCGGGGACTTGGGACAGCGTCATCACGCCGAAGCCCAACGCGACGGCGAGTCCGTCGATGAAGATGGCCGGCCCGGTCGCAGTGACCGCGTCGTCCACGGCTTCATCAATCGGCAGACCGCGCGAAACCGCCATGCGGTACCGCTCCAGCAGGTGAATCGCGTAGTCCACGCCGATGCCCAGCGTCATGCCGGCGAACATCGAGGTGGCCACGCCCAGCGGCATCCCGATCCACCCCATCACGGCGAAGTTCATCAGCACGGCCAGGGCGCACGGCAGCACGCTGAGCACGCCCCACACGAGCGACCGCCCCATGATCGAGGTGATCGCGAGAATGCCCAGCAGCGAAATCAGCAGCGAACGAACCTGGGTGGAGACGATCGCGTCGATCAGCGTCTGAGAGACGGCCACGTCGCCGGCGAACTCGAGCGAGAAGCCCAGCGGCGCGAGATGCTCCGCCTCATACTCGCGGATCGACTCCATCAGACGCTTGGTGTCCACGAAGTTCGCGTTCTTCATGAAGACGCTGATTAGGGCGCGCGAAAAATCAGTGTTGACCGCCTGGGCGAGCCGCTCGGGGCCTCGAACCCGGCCATACTGCCTCCAGAGCCACTCGACGCGGTCGTATTTGTCGGGAATGATGCGCGTGCCCTCACGAAGACCCTGTGCCATGAAGTTTGTCGTCGTGATGTATTTCGACGTCCCGATCACGCCGCCGACGGCCTTGTCCTTCTGCCGCTCGATGAAGGTCTCGAGTTTTTGCATGACGCGAATGACTTCGGGTTTGATCAGTCGCTCCGGGGTGATCTCGTAGTTGATTTCCTCCATGTTCCGAAAGCGCATGGCCAGCCTCGGCGATCCGTCGCGGCGGCTGGTGGTTAGAATCAGTTCGTCGCCCTTCACCTCGACGTCGTCGATCAAAGTGTCCCATACGTGGCGGATGTTTCGTTTGAGCATGGCCTTGCGCACGGCCGGATTCGGATGGCGCAGGTAGAGCTTGTCGCCCTTGACGTCGAGCCGCTCACCGACGTCTTTCAGCGGAATCCGCACGGCTCGATGCTCGATGGCCGATGCGGGTACGACGCCGCGCAGTGACTTGACCTCGCCGGTGTCCACCCGCACGTACAGCGTGTGTGTGCCCAGGAACTGCTCGTTGAACCGTGTGGTCGCGCGATGGAATTCGCTCTCGGGCGCGAACCCGTCGATCCAACTGTCTTGAATCAGGATCTTTCGGACCCCCAGCGGCGCGACCATGACAATTCCAACGGCCAGAAACACGATAAGAAACCGAAATCGCCCGACCGCGCCGGCCAGCATGGACGGGAGGGTCGGTCGGTTTGCCTGATCGCGAGCGGACGCGCCGCGCCGGCCGGCCACCCATCGAGGACTGAGCATCGCCAGCGACGCAGGCACGACCGTCAGCGACCAGAACATGCAGAACACAATCCCGACCGCAGTGAACACGCCGAACACCTGCACCGGACGAATCGGGGAGAGGGCGAAGGAAAGAAAGCCGACGGCCGTGGTCAGCGACGTCTTGACGACCGGTGCGCACATCTCGTTCATGGTGGCCGTGAGCACGCCGTGGTGCGGGTCCGTCGGGCGCGACCGAAGAGACCGGCGGTAGCGATCGAAGATGTGAATCTCATCCGCCACGCCGATCGCGGTCAGCACGATCGGAAGCACGGCGATCGTCAGGTAGACCGGCACGTCCAGCCAGCCCATCAGCCCAAAGACAAACGCCAGACACGCCCCCACTTCCAGCAGCGGCAACAGAAAAGCCGGGACGCTGCGAAAAGCGGTGAAGAAGACGAGCGACATGATGGCCAGCGCGACCGGAACCAAGCCGATCTTTCTGGCAATCAGCACGCGAAACTCATACAGGTTCTGCGGCATGCGCCAGGCGCTGTCGGCTTCGGCCGAGAACGTTCGGTCTTTCAGTATGGCCGTGGGTATGCCCAGGTCTTCGAGAATGTGCGTGCCCAGAAGCGCCTCGGCCACCGGAGCACCGATCACGTGGATTTCGTCCACGATGTCATCGCTGGCCGCGATGATCTCCTTGAGCTTGCGATACAATAAGGTCCGGTCGGTTCCGTCCGGTACGCCGACCATGATCGCGGTCGATTTCTCGTCGGCCGAGACGAGCGTCCCGGTGTACAACTCGATCGAGCGGAGATCGTCGCGCAATCGGATCAGCTCTTCCTCTGTTTTGGGGAGTTTCTCTAGGAACGTGCGGAAAATCAGCGTGCCCGGTCTGACGCGATGGCTCGGCTCGGTGAGCAGGCTGAAGACGTTCCAGGCGTGTATCCCCTCGATACGCTGGAACTCAGTCGTCAGATCGCACACGAGCTCGAGCGTGCATGTGTTGAACAGGCCATTCGGATCGGCGGAGGTGATCAGGACGACGAGGGGATCCTCGACGCCGAACTCGGCGCGGATCTCCCGGTCTATGTGGATTTCCGGTGCGAATGCCGGGACCAGGGCGTGCCCGTCGGTGCGGAGTTGAAGCCGGATGACCCCCGGAGCCACCGCCAACGTGACGACCATCGCGGACGCGATGGTCATCCGCGGATGTCGAATGGAAAAACGGTAGAGCCAAGCCAAGCTGTTTCGCCACCGGGTACGGGATACAAATTAGGGGTCGACGCGAACGAAGCGATGCTACGACGGCCCTGGCGTCGCGGCAACATCCGCGAGTTATCGGGACGAGGCATCTGGTTCGATCGCGGCGCGCCGGGGCTGCCGGGAGTGGAGGGGAAATGGGAATCTCGTCCCAGCAGGGCCTCCACGGATCGCCCGGAGGCGACAAGTTCAGTCGAGCTTTATTTTAATCTCTGAGTTTTCGCTTTGATTCGGAGGTCGATTTGCTACAATGGGTGCGGGTTGAGCCGGCCGTCGAAGGCTGTGAGTAGATGGAGCCGTACGGGCTACGCACGAATCGTGAGCGCTGCGACGGTGCTGGGAGGCGGGGATGGAGAGCCGAGGGGCTGTGCATACCTATCGCCGCTTCCGGTCGCATCGCTTGGCGTTCCGCCCGGCGCACATTGCCATGCACATAGGTCGAAATAAATGGTCGTTCTTGGGATTGCAATCTCGGCGGTGGCTGGCTTAGTGCTTGCCGGTACCGGATGGTGGCGGCTCGCGTTTCGCGCGGCGGCGATTCGCCCGAATCAAATGACCGTCGAGAAGCTCGACCTGCTGGTCAACTCGCCGGACGACGCGGAGCGCATCGACGCGATCCTCGGCCATTTCGCGGGCGGGTTCAACGCCATGATCTCGGCGCGCAACGACGCGGGCTGGCGCGACCATGGCAGGTCGATCGAGCCTCTCTATCAACCTTTCGCCGAGGAGGGAATCGCGATGGGGTACACTCTCCGGCGGCTCTTCCGGTACGACGCGGGTGAGTTCGAGGCCGCGGTCGTCAAGCCGCGACCCGGGTTTCGTTATCTGCATTATGTCGGGCTGGGCTTCTGGTCGGGAATGCGAAACCACGACGCCGCTCGCCTGGCGCGGATCGTCGAGGGGCTCGATCCCCTGCACGGATATCTTTGTTACGATGGCTTCGGCTTCAAGCATGCGTTCTTCGAGTATCGAAAAAACCCGGACGTGCTTCGGCGACTCGACGCGCTCGAAGGCTACACCAGGAACGCGGCCTATCAGGGCGTGGGGCGTGCGTTCTACTTCTTGTTCATGAGCGATCCGGAAACGCTGGTGGGGCACATACGGCAGACGGGCGACAACGCGGAGGACGTAGCGGCCGGGCTGGGCCTGGCGGCCACGTTCGTCAATCCGGATCGGCTGGACAAAGCCCGTTTGCTGGGCAAGGCGTTGCCGGCGGCGTGGCAGCCGCACTTCCATCTGGGGATGTGCTTCGCGCTCAAGGCCCGGTCGATCAGCGACCGGGGCTTCCTCGATCAATGCGTTGGCAGAGAAGACCCAGGCGTGCGCGAGGCCGTCTGGGCTTCGATACGCGAGTGCGACAGAATTGAGTTGCTGGTTCGGTCGCGGCTGGGCGAGTTGGGCGCCGGCGGCTATCGGCAGTGGCGTCGGCAGGTGACCGACTGGTTGGGTGAGCACATCGAGTATCCGATGGGCGGGGTACGAACCTCGGTCGGGACCGGCACCGGTGAAACCGGCTTGCCGGGTGACGATGTTCACGCTGATGTCGGTGCGATCTAGCGAAAGGGAGAGAGCCTTATTTATGGTGAATTACGAGCAAGCCAAGTCTGAGATTCTCGAGTGGTTGGCGGAGGCCATCAACGTTCCCGTCAACGAAATCGATCTGACCAAGCCCTTTCCCGATATCGGGCTCGATTCGCTGGATGCGGTACACATGGTCGCGACGATCGAATCGATCATCGCCCAGGAGCTGCCGGAAGACGTGATCCAGCGGGTCACCTGCCTCAACGACATCTTCGACATGATGCGCGACAGAATGGCCGCCGCGTAGGTCGCACTTCTGCCGAGCCGCGGGCTTCAGCCCGCGCGGAGGTTCGCAGCGCGTAGCCCGTAGGGTGCGTCCCGAG
>JADFRH010000160.1 GCA_022561415.1 Planctomycetota bacterium | reverse complement strand
AACACTTAATCAAATTCTTGTTTTAATGACATTTTTGAGTCTGAAAATATTTTTTCTAAGAAAAATACAAACTAAAATAATGGTTTTGTCTAAAAATTTTCCTTTCTCCTAATATTCAAAAAAAAAAATGAAATTTTTTTGTTTTTCCCTTGCCAAGGGTTTGAAGAACATGCTCGTTGAACGAATTTCGCCGGAGCGCGGCCGATCGTCAACGACGTTATGCCGCGTCGCGGTTCGATGTCCGCACTGTGACTTGACCCCGAATGAAGCGCCGAGCGCATGGTCGGGGCGTCGTGCGCGTAACGCTACGGTCGAAAAAACTTTAGGAAATCTTACTCGGCGCTGTGAAGTTCTTTCAGAGAATAGGGTGGGACGCGCCTATTTTGCGCGTTCGATGTACTCGCCGGTGCGCGAGTCAACCGAAATCCGCTCGCCGGTCGTGATGAACGGCGGCACGCGAACCTTGGCACCGGTTTCGAGGACGACCTCCTTCGGCTGGTTGGTGGCCGTGGCACCTTTCACCACCGGCGGGGCGTCGGTGACCTCGAGGATGACGGTCGCCGGAACCTCGAATTGGATGATCCGGCCATCGTAGATCTGGCAAGTGATGCGCGTGTTGGGGGCGAGCCACTTGGCCGCGTCGCCGACCAGCTCGGCGCTGATCGGGATCTGGTCATACGACTCCACGTCCATCACGACAAAGCTGTCGCCGTCGCGATACAAGTATTCGTACACCTTCGACTCGACATAGGGGATCTCGACCCGTTCGGTCACGTTGAACCGCACCTCGTACATCGTGCCCGATTTCATTCTTCTGAGCTTGGTCTGCATGTAACTGCCCTTGTTGCCTTTGGCGACGTGCCTGGCCTCATGCACAGTTACCAGCTCTCCGTTATGCAGAATGGTCTTGCCCTTACGCAAGTCGATGGCCTTGATCATGGTTGCTTCAACTCCTGGATTCGGCGTCTCGAGCGCCAGCCGCGCCATCGTTGCAGGATCGATCGACTCGGTCAAGCCAAGATCGGGCTCGCACGCTGAATCGCGTCATTCCGACACGACCACGTGCGCCGGCATGCGCAGCACTCCCGAACGCCAATGATTATCGAACGTTGACAGGTGGGCGCCGGGGCGCGGCGAACCTTGCCCGCACCGAGGGGGTCGCAGGGTCGTGATGCGTGGCGTAGCATAACGTTGCTATGTCACGCGCAAGACGCTCCGCCGTTCAGAAGTATCACGACCGAGTCGCCCCTCGTTACGACGACTCATACGGCGACACGTTCTGGCAATGGCACGACGCGCTGACCTGGGACTACCTCAAACCTCACCTGCCCGTCGATTCGAATGCCGAGGTCGTCGATCTCGGTTGCGGCACCGGCAAGTGGGCCGCCAAGCTGCACAAGTCGGGCTACCCGGTGACGTGCGTGGACATCTCGGCGCGCATGGTCGACCAGGCCCGGACCAAGCTCGATCAGCATCGCGGAGTCTCAAGAACCACGTTCGTCCAGGCCGACCTGTCGGATCTGTCGGCGTTGCCGGCCGGACGGTTCGCGCTGGCTATTGCCCTCGGCGAGCCGATCGGGTTTACCGAATCGCCGCGACGTGCGCTGCTGGAGATCAAACGGATCCTGAAGCCCAACGGGCTGTTGGTGGCCACGCTGGACAATCGGCTTGCCGGAATCGACTTCCTGCTGTCCAAGGGCGACCCCGATGCGATGACTCGCTACCTCAAGGCGGGCAACACGCACTGGCTAACACACAAGCGCGAAGAGCAGTTTCCCATCGCGACGTTCGGTCCCGCGGAGGCGGTGAAGCTGTTCGAGTCCGCCGGCTTCGACGTGCTCGAGGTCATCGGTAAGACCGTCCTCCCGATGCGGAAACATCGGGAGCTCCTCGACACATCGGATAGTCGCCGCCGGTGGGCCAAGATCGAGAAGAGGCTGTGTCGAGACGCGACGGCGGTCGGGTTGGCACCCCATCTACAGCTGACCGGACGTGCCACTTCGACTTAGGACGTCAGGGAGGCCGAATCGGCCGGCTCAGCACAGCCAAGGGATGCGAAGATAGGTCCGCGCCGGTGAGGGTTGCGTTCGGGGACAGTTCGTGCATAATGAGGGGTCTCGCACGTTTCCGGGTCGACCGGCGTCAGCGAGAGCAGAATCGTTCCGAAAGTATGGAGCTACGAATGGGTCAGGTTTTGGAAGCGCTTCATCGTCTGCAGACGATCGAACGTCAGTTGGCTGAGATACGCCGCCAGCGTGAAGCGAAATCGCGGCGTGTCGCCCACCATCAGGGCCACGTACGCAAGGTCGAGGAAGCACTTCGCCGGAGCAAGCTCGTCTACCAGGAACGTCGTCGACGCCTCGACGCACTTCAGCTCGATTCGGCCGCACGTGACCAGGCATTGGATCGACACCGCCAGGCACTCAACGCGGCCAAGACCAACAAGGAGTACGCGGCCATTCTGACCGCGATGAACACCGAGAAAGCCGACAACTCCAAGCTGGAGACGGAAATCCTTCAGTTACTGGAAGAAACACAGACGCTCGAAGCGACGGCCGCCAAGGGGGAAGAGGAACGGATCGAACTGCTCGAGCAGGTCTCCAAGGCCGAAGAGGTCCTCAAGGATCTGGAAGCCAAGACCCAGCCGGAGCACGACGCCCTGCAGGCTCAACGGGAGGAGTCCACCCACGGTATCCCGCCTTCGACCCTGGTGACCTTTCAGCGGGTGGCTGTGCGGCACGATGGGGAAGTCCTCGCCACGGTTGCCAAGCTGCATCCCAAACGCGATGAGTACGTCTGCTCGGGGTGCAATTTGATGATAACGCTCGAGGTCGTCAACCAGCTCGGGACGCGTGACGACCTACAGGTTTGCAAAGCGTGCGGACGAATTCTCTTCCTTGAGGAGCCGGCGCAGCAGGCAACATAGTGCGATCCTGCCCGCGGCCGGCGATTGGATCGAGCCCACTTCTAGGGGAGCCACGCAACGTCACGGCTCATCCGCTCCACCGTTTGATCGAGTACGAACTCGGTCTCGTAGGTGCGGTCCTGCAGGGCCAGCCGCACGCGTTCGATCTTCTGCGACCGCACCGGCGGCAGTCGGCGGATATCCATCAGCCATCGCCCGATATCTTCGTGTCGTCCTCCGTCTATCCGTTTTGATTCCATTGGTGCAATCTCCTATCGCAGGCACGGAACCGACGCCGTTTGGTCCGGGCTCGCCACAAACACATCAGAGGCGACGCAGCCGCCCAACCCCCCGATCCCCATTAGCTCGTATCGATCGAGGAACGGGGCCGATTTAGTTACTTCCGATATTCCAGGCTGGCGAACACGCCTGACTCGTCTGATCTTGTCTGAGACGCCGGAAAACAGGTTTTTGGAGTTGACAAATGCTATCAATATGATATATTAATAATATACACCTGAAGGGAGGTAGTCTGATGGCAACTGGTAGTATGGAAACGAAGTCGGTTACGGCGGAGGTGGAAAAGCGGACGTTCGGCGGCTGGGTCATGCTAGTGGTGCTGATCGGAGTCGGGATAGGCCTGGCATACGCTTGGTATTTAACCATCTCGGGGGGGGTCAACGCGAGCCGGTCGCGCGAATCCGCGCCTCCCGGGTTTTTCGTGTGGTTGGGGATTGACCTTTTGGCGACCGTCACGTGGTTTGTCTGTCTGTTCGGCTTCTTTACGCTTCAGCCGAACATGGGGGCGGTGCTGATCCTGTTCGGCAAGTACGTTGGCACCCAGCGCGCGAGCGGCTTTCACTGGGCCAATCCGCTGCTGATCAAGAAGAAGGTCTCGGTTCGCGCGCGGAACCTCGACGGCGAAAAGCTCAAGGTCAACGACCTTCGCGGCAATCCGATCGAGATTGCGCTGGTGGTCGTGTGGTCCGTGGCGGACACGGCCAAGGCGGTGTTCGACGTCGATGATTTCGAGGACTACATACGCGTGCAGAGTGAGGCCGCCTTGCGGCACCTGGCGATGGCATACCCCTATGACGTCTTCGAGGGCGACACCGTCTCGCTTCGCGGCAGTGTGGACGAGGTTTCCGAAACGCTCCAGAAGGAAGTGCAGGCACGGGTTGCCCGGGCCGGTGTCTTGATCGAAGAGGCACGCATCTCTCACTTGGCTTACGCACCGGAGATCGCCGGGGCGATGCTGCAGCGGCAACAGGCCGAGGCGATCGTCGCGGCACGTAGCCGGATCGTCGACGGGGCATGCGGGATGGTCGAGATGGCGCTGGCCAAGCTTGCCGAGAGCAAGGTCGTCGATCTCGACGAGGAGCGCAAAGCCGCGATGGTCTCGAACCTGCTCGTTGTGCTCTGCGGCCACGCGCACGCTCAACCGGTGATCAACGCCGGGTCGCTTTACTAAGCCGCAAGGTCCGCTGATGGCACAGCGAAAGCCATTCCTGCTGCGCATCCCGCCGGAGCTGATGGACGAGCTCAACCGGTGGGCCAAGGACGACCTGCGAAGCCTCAACGGCCAGATCGAGTACCTGTTGCGTGAAGCGGTGCGAAGACAGCGAAAAAAGCGCTTGGCGGACAAGGATGATTCAGAAACGAACGGTTAGAGCTCTTGCAAGGTGTTAGGCCGCCACTGCATCCTCGATTGACGTTCATCGACGGGCTGAGGAAAATCGGGCGTTACGCAAGTACTTATCCCGGCGCCTCAAACCGCGCCCTCGGTCATTCTCACGTCATGAGCGAATCCACGATCAACGTGAGGCATCACGACGCCCAATGGGAAGTCGTGGCCGATTGGCGGGAGGATTTGCTCGGCTCGGCAGCGCCCGACTGGTTCGCACTCGAGCAGGATGCGCGGGCGACGTGCTTCAAGAAAGGTTACCGGCGTTCAGTTTGGCGGGTCGCCTGGAACGGTAAGGTCGTCTTTGCGAAGATAACCGACGCGTCGGAAGATTCGATCCGAAATCGACTGAAAGGATGGCTGATCGGGTCGCAGGCCCAGCGGGAATGGCGCGCGTGCCGCAAGGCGGCATCACGCGGCGTCTCGGTCATTCACGCACTGGCCGTGGGCATTCGCAGCGGCACGCGGGCGCGAACCGTTTTCTTGTCCGAAGCGCTGCCCGAAGCGGTGGGCGTTGTTGATCTCTGGGAGCAGAACGAACCGCCGAGGCCGCCGCGCTCTCGCCACGGTGCGCGGGTCGATCTCATCACGTGTATCGCCCGGTTCTTCGCCGAGGCTCACCAGCGTGGCTTCGCCCATCAAGACGGGCATCCCGGCAATGTTCTGGTAACACCAGCCGATGACGGCACGTGGCGGGGCGTCTTTGTCGACGTTCACCCGGTTCGCTTCACCGGCGGTCCGGTCTCCTATCGCGCAACGCTTCGCGGGCTCGCGCAGTTCGACGACCACTTCCAGCGGCACGCGACGCGAGCCGAGCGGCTCCGCTTCCTGCGATGCTATTGGAGCAAACGCTATTCATTCAAGCAGACCACGGTTGCCGAACGTACGCGGCTGTCCGATCTTGCCAGGGTCAAGGCAGCCCACGCGGCCCGGCTCGCTCGCCACCGCGATCGGCGCCTGCGACGGGACGGGAAGTACTTCGCGACGTTGCGGCTGGAAGGCGGATGGCGGGCGACGGTCGTCTGCGTGCTGGAGCGTCGGCACCTGTTCCCCGAGCCGTGCATTCCCGATCGAACGACGGCGGACTGGCGGGCGGTTCTCTCAGAGCTGACCGCGCATCGCAGCGTTGACGCGCCGCGTATCTACCCCGGTCTGGTGGTCGAGCGGAAATCCATGGGCGGGTTGGCCCAGCGCCTGGCGGCGACGGTCGGGCGATCGGGTCACCAAGCGCTCTTCGAGGCGTGCCACCGCGATCGTCACCGCGACCGAGCTAC
>JADFRH010000159.1 GCA_022561415.1 Planctomycetota bacterium | reverse complement strand
CGGTGTGCCGGTCGAGACGATCCAAGCCATCGCGCGTGAGTTCGCCGCGATCTTCGGTGCCGACTTGAAACCCTACCCCGGCGTGCCCGTGGAAGAA
The DNA here is from genome assembly GCA_022561415.1 of Planctomycetota bacterium. The sequence continues at coordinate 5,774 of JADFRH010000159.1, read as the reverse complement.
CTGAGCGACTCGTCGCTGGACGAGATTCCCATCTCCATCGCGGACGCCGAGGCGTGCCCGCGTTACAGCGGGATCGCACTCACGGGCGTGCCGACTCAGCCGGCGCCGCTGTGGATGCAGTTGCGGCTGGGGCGGTTGGGCCTGCGCCCGATTTCCGGCCTGGTTGACCTGACGAATTACGTCATGGCCGAGCTGGGTCAACCGATGCACGCGTTCGACGCGGGCAAGGTAGGCCGAATCGAAGTCGATTGGGCCAAGAAGGGCGAGAAGTTCCAGACGCTCGATGGGGTCGAGCGAAAACTGGCCGGCTCGGACCTGATGATTCAGTGTGGTGGAAAGTCCGTCGCGCTGGCGGGCGTGATGGGCGGTCTCGAGACGGAGGTGACGGAGGAAACGAAGACGCTCCTGCTCGAGTCGGCCAACTTCAACGCGACCACGATACGCAAGACGGCCGGGCGCTTGGCACTAAGGAGCGACGCCAGCGCCCGGTTCGAGAAGTCGCTGGACCCGGCCCACACAATCCTCTCGATACGTCGCTTCATCAATCTCGCGCGGACCATCTACCCGAAAATGAAACTAGCCAGCCGGCTGTCGGATTGTTATCCCAAGCCCAAAGCGGCCACGAGCGTGATCGTCAGTCCGCAAAACGTCTCCCGCACGATCGGTCGCGATGTGCCCGTCGACGAGATAACGAGAATCCTCGAGCCGCTTGGGTTCACCGCAACAACGAAGGGTGAGAACCTGACGATCGGCGTGCCCTCGTTTCGCGCGACGGGCGACATTGGCATCGAGGCCGACGTCATCGAAGAGATCGCTCGGTACATCGGATATAACAACATCGCGCCGACGATGCCCCAGGTGTCGATGCGCCGCTTCAAGCCCAACGCCCTGCACGAGCTCGAGAAGCGCACGCTCGACTACTTCACCTCGACGCACGCGTTTCACGAGATTTACGGCTACCTCTGGTACAACGCAACGTGGCTTAGCCGGCTCGACATCGATCCGGGGAACTGTCTGGAACTCGAGAACCCGGCGGCCGAGGGGTTGCAGCACCTGCGCCGGCATCTGATGCCCGGTCTGCTCGCGTCCGTCGAGAAGAACCGGTTTTACTTCCCGGCTCTGTCGCTGATGGAGATGGGAAGCGTCTTCGAGCCGGGCAAACCCGACGATCGCGAGTACCGTCACGCCGCGATGATCCTTGCCAAGCGCGGCAAGCGGGCGGAGGCGGAGCTTTATGCTCAGCTTCAGGGGGCGATCCAGGCCTGGGGCTGGCAATTGTTTGCCAAACCCATCGCGTTCACCCAGGCAAAGCCGCAACACAAGTGGGAACATCCGCAGCGCACGGCCGCCATTGCGATCGACGGTGCGGAGTTCGGACGGATCAGCCTCGTCGTCCCGGAGTTGCGGCGAGCGATGGACGAGCACCTCGGCGCCTGGTCGATCGCGTGGGCGGAGCTAAGGCTCAGCGGGCTGGAAGAGGTCGGTCGCGGCGCGGAGCCGCTCGAGGTCATCCCGTCGTATCCGCTGGTCGAGCTGGATTTCTCGATTCTGGTGACGAAATCAATGCCCTTCGAGACGGTGGTCACGCAGCTCGGCGGTTTTTCGCACCCGCTGCTCAGGCAGATTCGCTTCGTCGGGAGCTACGAGGGCAAGTCGGTCGGCCCCGACCGGCGCAGCCTGACGTTTCGAACGGTGGTGGGGGATGACGCCCGAACGCTGGTGGATGCGGACACGCAGGCCTTTCGCGGCCAGTTCGAGAAGCACCTAATCGGCTGCGGCTACGAAATCCGCTAACAGCGGGTGGTGTCCTAATCTGACGCCAGGCCGGGAACCCAGTAAAAGAAATGTAGCTGAACAAGAGCCTGGCTAATGCGGGACTACACAAAGATTACTTGTTGCAAAGGAGGCGTGTCGATAGTATGCTACGATAGTATAGCCTACCAAGCGATGGGGATGTTTAGCGCAAATTGTTCATTTGCTCCCCGCTCGACATGCCGCAAGGCCCGAGCGGGGTTATTTTTTTGGGGGGCGCAGCATGCCGCCTGAGCCCACAACAAAGCGATGCGTTGCGTTCCTCGATGGGCAGAACCTCTTCTTTTCCGCTCGCGACGCCTTTGGCCATACTTATCCAAATTACGACGTCAAATCGCTCGCGGAAAAAATCGCAGTCGCCAATCGATGGCAACCCGTTCAGACTCGTTTCTATACTGGCATTCCCGACAGTTCTGACAGCGCCCGATGGCACAGTTTTTGGACGAAGAAACTCCTTGCAATGAGCCGGCAAGGCGTCCACGTCTTTTTGGCGCCCGCTTCGCTACCGAAACAAAAGAGTCCAATTGCCCGATGGCACGACCCATTCGTATCTGCCCCGAGAAGAGAAGGGGATCGATGTCCGAATAGCGTTAGATGTAATTCGCATGGCACACCACCGGGAATACGATGTAGCACTTATCTTTAGTCAGGATCAGGACTTGTCCGAGGTTGCGGCTGAGATTCGCACCATTTCCCGAGAGCAGGGACGCTGGATCAAAGTCGCTTGTGCATTCCCGATCAGCCCGACAACGTCAAACACACGGGGGATCGACAAGACCGATTGGATTCGGATAGACCGCGAGACCTATGACGCCTGTATCGACCCACGCAGCTATGGTCCGACGCGGCAGACAAGCCCTCCTCGAATCCCAAATTAGGACACTATTCGGATAGCGGGCGGGACTCGTGGAAACGTCCTCGATCGCGCATAATGGATGGCCCATGGACGGGTTCACTCACAGGCACATGACTCGCTGCGTCGTCGCGACCGTAGTACTCGGCATGGCGGTCCTATCTCCCGGCTGTTCGCAGTTGATTGATCCGAACGTGCCGGCGCCGCTTCGCGACCTGGTCGAGCCGGATCTCGGGCGGGAGTATCTTCTCTACCGTCCGTCCCACTACGATCGGGAGTACGACTGGCCGCTCATCGTCGTGTGCCACACATCCTTCCCGGACTCGCCCAACCGGCGGATTCGCGACTGGACGGAGGCGGCGGAAAGCTATGGATTTTTGGTGGCCGCCCCGAGGCTGAAGGGAATCAAGCGGCTTCGTCCGCCCAAGGCGGACAAGCAGATCGCCCTCCAACGTGAGGACGAAAAGGCGATCCTGTCGATGGTGCGGCATATCCAGGCCGGTCACAACGTGTCTGAGGATCGCATCTTCATTCACGGGTGGTCCGGCGGCGCGTACGCCGCGTTGCATACGGGATTGCGCCACGCCGATGTCTTTCGAGCCATCTCGCTGATGCACCCGAAGTTCAACGCGGGATTTCTCGGCGACGCCGCGCGCTACGTCGGTCCGTACCAACCGATCGAACTGAGCTACAGCGTCACCGACGCGATCACGGGGAAAAAAGCGAGCGAGTGCCTGCGGTGGCTGCGCATGCACGGCGCGGACGTACGTCCCGACGCCAGCGGCGGGCTGAGTACGACCGGGATGCAGCGCCCCCTCCAGTTCTTCGAGAACGTCGTGCGCGATCATCCGTGGATTCACATCCGCGCGGTCGCGGGTGCGGAGCGGGCGCCGCTCGAGATCCAGTTCAAGCTACGCGTCTCGCACAAGCCGACGTTTTACCACTGGGACTTCGGTGACGGTGCGACGTCCACAATGGCCGAGCCGCTGCACGCCTATCGCAAAGCGGGCACCTATCTCGTTTCGGTCACCGTGGGCGATGACAGAGACCGGGAACATCGGCGGGCCATTCGTCTCAGCGTCCCGAGTGGAAACTTCGAGGCGACGTCCACCCACGACAAGGCAACCCCGTAGATGACCGACGCCGCCACGCCTGCCGTGGGCAACGAACTGTTCCTTCACAACATGCGCGCGCTGTGGCGCACCGATCCGGAACTGGCGATGCGCGTCGACGCGGTCGACGACGAGGAGCGATTTGAACTCGAGCGAACGCGGAGCGGCGCCTGGACGGCGCGCGTCCAGGCACCCGATGGCAAAGCCGTCTATCTTCACAGCCGCCATGACCCGATCGAAGAGGCCAGGCGATTCGTCGCTTCGACGCCGACGCAGGACAAGTATTGCTACGTGATATCCGGGCTGGGGCTGGGCTACCACGTTCATGCCTTGAACGAGTTGCTGCGCGGCGACGCGTTCATGATCTGCAGCGAGCCGACGATTCCGCTGATCGCCACGGCCCTGACCTGCGTCGATCTGGCGGAGCCCATTGCGTCCCGGCGCCTGGTGATTCTCGCGGACGACGACAAACGACGATTGCACGACCGGATCGGCGAGCGAAGCACGTTGATGATGCTCGGGGCGCATTTCATCCGCCATCCCCCATCGATTCGCCTCGCGACCGACGCCCACGCGGCCGCCACCAAGGCCATCGCCGAATTCGTGACCTTCACGCGCATGTCGCTGGTGACGCTGATTGCCAACTCGCGCATCACCTGCCGCAACATCGCCATGAATCTCGGGCGATACATGTCCACGCCGCCGATCGACATTCTGCGCGATCGCTTCGCCGGTGACCCGGCCATCATTGTTTCGGCCGGCCCGTCGCTGTCGAAAAACATCGAACAGCTCGCCGCGTTCAAGGGTCGCGCCGTGATCTGTGCCGTGCAAACGACCGTCAAACCGCTGATGGGGCGCGGCGTCGTTCCGGACTTCATTACCACACTCGATTTCCACGAGATGTCCCGAAAGTTCTTCGAGGACGTCGGCGACCTGAGCGAGACGCACCTCATCGCCGAGCCGAAAGCGACCTGGCACGTGCTCGATCACTATCCCGGTCCCCTGTCCGTCCTGGACAACCACTGGGCCCGGATGGTGATCGGAGACGAGCTGGCCGCCCGCGACGGACTCCAGGCCGGCGCGACCGTCGCGCACCTCGCGCTCTACCTGGCCATCTACATGGGGTGCGACCCGATCATTTTTGTCGGACAGGATCTCGCGTTTACGGGACACGTCTTTTACGTTCCCGGTGTCGAGATTCATCGGGCCTGGCGGCAGGAGCTCAACCGCTTCAACTCGATCGAGCACAAGGAGTGGGACCGAATCGTGCGCAACCGCCCGATCCTTCGACGCGTCGCGGGCGTCGACGGCGACAAGCTCTACACCGATGAACTGCTGCTGACCTACCTCGAACAGTTCGAGAAGGACATCGCGGCCGTGCGCTGCCGCATGATCGACGCGACCGAGGGCGGGGCACGCATTCGGGGTACGGATGTCATGTCGCTGGGCGACGTGTCGCGGTTGATCGGTGAGCGCAGGATCGATCCCCAGCGTTTCGCGTACAAGAAGTCCGTCAACTGGAACGACCCGTCACGTCTGGGCGCGACGCGCGAGCAGCTCGCCTTGCGAATCGAAGAGGTGCAACAAGCGATGACGGTGTGCGATGAGTTGCTCACCCTGCTCGACGAGCTCGAGGGCATGACGGAGGATCCGACGAAGTTCAACCGCCGTTTGGTACGCGTCGATGAGCTTCGCTCGAAGGTCCACCAGGAGAGCCTGGCCTACCGGATCGTCAATTCGTTTACACAGCTCGCGGAGCTTCGGCGCTTCTCGGCCGACCGGAAGATCATGACGCTTGACGCCAGCGATAGCGAACGTGCGCTGAGCCAGATCAAACGGGACAAGGAGTTCATGACGGGCGTGCGCGACGGGGCGAGGGACCTCGGACCGATCCTGACCGAAGCGCTCGCGCGGATCGAGGCGGGAGAAGACAACCGGTGAAGGTGATCGCGATCATTCAGGCCGATCTCGAGACGACCCCGCTGGGCACGCGCAGT
>JADFRH010000158.1:2564-6002 GCA_022561415.1 Planctomycetota bacterium | reverse complement strand
AGTCGGCTAGCGACCTAGTGTGCGAAGCCAATGAGCTGTGGCGCATTGAGCGAAAAGCTGACTCAGAGGCCCGGGGTGTCATCAGCGCCCGATGGGGCTCGGTCTCTTCGCCGTGGACCTGATCGGCCGCAAAGCTGAGCCCTTCACGAACGAAGAAAAATGCGCTCTCGGGATACTGCCCGACATGCGACACAAGATCCTGAAGTGTGTGCCCCGTCTGATCAACCACGGTACCGTCAACCCCTTCTGATGAAACCCACCGGACGCCCTTACACCGCAACGGCCTATCGCTCAATCCGTCTTTCCACCTGGTCCCTCTTAGGCCGAAGGACTCTGCCCGCCGTCGCCGCGGCGTCGCCGGCGTCGCCGGCGTCTGCGTCGCGGGCGGGGCGGCTCCTCGCCCGGCTTGCCCTCGGTCTCAGCGGCGGCGCCCTCGACGCCCGATCGCTCACCCTGCGCCGGCGGCTCGGTCTTGGCGTCCGCCGGTGGCGTCTCTGATAGTTTCGACCTCGACGCCGTAGAATCGCCAGCTTTTCCCGCCGGCCTACGCTCCGGCCTGGACGACCCGGAACGCGGCGGAGCGGGTCGCGAGGGACTCTCGGGCGTGGGCGCCTCTTCCGGCTTTCCTATGTCCTCCACAACAACCGTGATAACCGTGTTGTCCTCCTTGCGGATCTGGACAAGCTGCGTCAGGATCTGACGATTGATGACAACTCCGCTGCCGTGAGCCGTCTCGATATGGTTACCCATACGCGGCAACAGCTTGTCCAACTCTTCGTAACCGACGTGCTCATAGCGCAGGCAGCACTTGAGTCGACCGCACCGACCGGACACCTGAGACGGATCCAGCGTGGCCTTTTGCAGCTTGGCCATCCGCATGCTGATCGGCTTGAGCGTTTTGAGGAACACCTTGCAGCAGACCTCCCGCCCGCAGGTCTCGTAATCCGCAAGAATCCTCGCCTCGTCGCGCGCGCCGATCTGGCGCATCTCGATGCGCGTCCGGTACTCGGTCGCGAGATCCTTCACCATGCCGCGAAAATCGACGCGCTCCACGGCCGTAAAATAAAACACCACCCGCTCGCCTCCGAACAGGCATTCGCACTCGACCACCTTGAGATCGAGCTCGTGCTCACGGGCGAGTTTACGTGCAAAGTCACGCTTCGCCCGAGCCCCGGACTGTATGCGTGCGTACTCGGCGAGATCGGCGGCCGTCGCCTCTCGAAGTATGCGCCCGGCGTCAAAGATCATGGTGTCCGCGCCGTTGCGAGACACCCATTCCTTCATCTGCTCTCGTGTCACCGACTTGTCGCAGCCGTTGCACGTCAGCGACACCTGCTCGCCGATTTCGATGCCGCGCCGGCTCTGAATGACGACCTGTGCACCGCACGTGAACTTCATGTCCGGCGCATGGGAGAACTCGCCGATGTGGCGCATGAACCCCAGACGAACCGCCGTCGTGGGGTAGATTTTCTCGAGACCGTTACCGCACCGGGATTGACCGGCCAGCGCACTGCCCGTGCCGCAACTGCCACACCCCGTCGGCTCTTTTTGACCCTCGGGCACGGTCGAGAATTGTTCGAGATTGATCATTCCGTCGGCGTTCGAAGAATGGCGCAGCACCTATCCCGCGCGTCGAAGCGGCCCGTCAAAACCTGCACGACCAACCGTGAGCGACTTGGCGCATCCGAGGCGCCATCAGGTAGATCAGCTCGCTAGCTTGTCCAGGGCGGTCTCGAAGTCCTTCTTACTCCGCAGACCGATGAACTTCTCGACGATTTCGCCCTTGTTGAACAGAATGACCGTCGGGATGGCACTCACCGAGAATCGCACCGAAATCTCCCGGTTGGCGTCGGTGTCCAACTTGCCGATCTTGGCCTTGCCGTCGTAGTCCGCGGCCAGTTCGTCAATGACCGGACCGAGGGCCTTGCACGGCCCGCACCATTCGGCCCAGAAATCGACCAGAACGGGCGTGTCCGAGGCAATGACGACTTCATCAAAATTGGCGTCGGTAAACTCAAGCGTATTCGGCCCAGCCATCAACTTCTCCTTGCAGCAAAGCTGAGCCCGGTTGCAAACCTCCGGTGACCCCAGCCGCCGATTCCCAGCAAGAACAGCGGGCGACAAGCCCGTCAAAACCGGTTTCGAGGGCTATCCCTAGCCCCGACACACGCGACGATTCTACCGGACAGCTCTTGGACGGTCAACCGCGACCGGAAGGCCCGCGCTAGCCGGCCGGGGTCGTCTCCTTCTTCACGCGCCGAACCGGTTTGCGTGTGCCTTGGATTCGTCGCTTGCTCTCAGGATCCCGTCTCACAGATGTCGGGCGCCGAGTTGAACTCGATCCGACCAGCCGATTCTCACGTCCCGGCTCGCGTCGCCCGGTTTGCGAGGGGGGCGAATCGACTGGCTCAACAACCCGATGCACCGCGAGCCTGTCATCGAGCGCGCGATCGGGATGCGCTCCCGAATCGCGACTGAACGCAAAGTACCCCCCGCATCCCAAAACAACCGCCGTTAGGCAAAAAACCGACACCAATCGCTTCTTCGCATCATCCATCGTGTTACTCCCATCAAGACCGGAACAAATCGTCCGTTCGCCCGACATGCCCGCTTCAGCGCGCACCCCGAGCGCAAAAAGTCAAGGTTTTTCCAGAGATCAACCACCGGACACGAGAGGCTCGATTTGACAAAGTGCGACGGCAGATTCCTTATGCACCGCACGTCAGTCGATCCTCGCGTACCGGCCGCGACCGGTCCCCATGCACATGCACTTCATTAGACGACACGAACCGCCGGAAAGTTCCCGATTTCTCGACCTCGTCTCAGTGGACAATACGCTTCATCGACGCTAGCAACTGATTCCATCGCACACCGGAAACGTGACTTCTTGATCATGCACGGAACGAAGCTCGATGACAGCAAGACCGCTACGATCAATCGAATCCATCGAAACCCCGCGATTGACCGGACTACACGTGCGCGACGACGACTTCACGGACCTGGTCGCGATGGGGAAAGACGCCGTCGTCATGGCCACGCTCGGCGGCGTGCGTACCGAGCAGCAAACACGCGAACACCTCGACAAGAGCATCGAACACTGGAACGTGCATGGTTTTGGCTTCTGGATCTTTCGTGACAAAACCAACGGAAAAACCGTCGGCCGAGGCGGGCTGCGCCGCGGCCACTTTGGTGGAAACGATGAGGTCGAAGTCGCCTACGCCCTCAGCGCCGAGTTCTGGGGCAAGGGCTTGGCGACCGAGATAGCGCGCGCAAGCGTCGACATTGCCTTCGACCAAGTCGACCTGAACGAACTCGTCGCCTTCACCCTCCCCACCAACGTCGCTTCGCGCCGCGTGATGGAAAAGGCGGGCTTCAATTACGAGCGAGACATCGTCCACGCCGACTTGCCGCACGTCCTCTACCGCCTACGGGCGGGCA
>JADFRH010000158.1:0-2554 GCA_022561415.1 Planctomycetota bacterium | reverse complement strand
TCGTCTTGACCATGTTCAGGAACAACAACAGACAAATAACGAGCCCGATCAGCAGGAAGAGAAGGTCTTTGATGGTGAATCGATTGGGCATGACTTTGATCGACCCTAGGATAGCGATTCACCAGAGGGTGCATGTGTCTCGCACCGCGGTACGATACAAGACGGCCATGATGTCATCCGCCGGCGAAACCATCCGACGCGCCAAGCGCATCAAACCCGGCGCGGTTCAACACCCGCTCGGGCGGCTGATCTATCGCGTTCGTTCGAGGAAGCCCGCCGTCGCCCGGTCGATCGCGGCGCTGCTGCTCGCAGCCTGCGTCGCCCTGCTTGCGGCCGCGGTTTGGATTCTGCCGGACGCCAGAGGGGTCGGGTCGCACGAGCAGTTCGGCATGCCCCCCTGTGTCTCGATCGTGCTGTTCGGCGTTCCCTGCCCCACCTGCGGCATGACCACCGCCTTCGCCCACGCCGTCCGCGGCGAGCTGTGGTCGGCCTTCAACGCCCAGCCGGCCGGGTTTCTGCTCGCTCTCGCTACCGTCGCGGCGGTCGGCCTCTCGCTCGGCACGCTGCTAACGGGTAAGGTGTGGCATGTAAACTGGTACCGCGTTCCGCCAACCAGGGTCACCATTGCCGTCATGCTGATCGTGCTCGGCGGATGGATATTCAAGATCGCAACCGGCACGACGTTGGCAAGATTACCGATCGGAGAACTCTGAATGGTTCGCTCTCTTCTCACTCTCTTGATCCTCTTGATTACGCCGCACATCGTGTCGTGCAATCTGCTTACCCCGATCGTCTTCGTCTCCGGGCACACCAAGACCGTCACCCCGGAGTTCGACAAACTCCCCGGCACAAGCGTGGCCGTGCTGGTCTGGACCGACCCTTCCACGCTCTTTGACTATCCCCACGCGAGAATCGAACTCGCCACCTTTGTCGCCGACAAGCTCAGCGCCGAGATGAACCGCCGCAAGCTGAAGACCCACGTCATCAGCCCGCGCGACGTCGAAGACTTCATCCAGAAAAACGTGAGGGCCCAGGTCGACCCGCGCGCCGTGGGACGCGCCGTCGGCGCCGACTATGTTATCTTCCTCGAGGTGATCCGCTTCGGCATGCGCGATCCCGATCACCCCCAGTTCCTACGCGGCCGGATCGACGCCACCGTCGTGGTGCATGACATTCGCGCCGAGCCCGACGAACTTCGCAGCTACCCGTTAACGCCGGTGACCTGCCTCTACCCGGACGGCGGACCGGTGGCACTGACGGCCGTCAACTCCCCCCTCATCCGCGAGGGCGCCTACCTTCGATTCGCCGAGATCGTGGCGAGGAAGTTCTATGAGCACACGATCAAGCTCTAGGATGGCGCCAAAATGCACCCCTCCACCGACGGTCAGCCCACGACGGCGCGACACCGGCTTCAAACCGGCGCGCTCGCTCCTTCGCAAATTGCTTTTCGTTTCGATGGCCGGCTGCTTGCTCCCGTCACTGACGTCCTGCGGCATGAGCCAGGGTGCCCTGCTCTACACGCTCGGCGGCGGCCGGGGAAAGATAATCAAAGCGAGGTTCCGACTGACCACGGGGCCGCTGCTCATTCTGATCGACGATCCGTTGCAGCGCATCGATTGGCCTACGCCCAAACGATACCTGTTCGATGAACTCGCGCAAGAGCTGCTAAAGCACAAGGCCGCCACCAAGATCGTCCCGTCCGAAACCATCGCGCATCTTCGCCAGGCGAAGCCGAACTTCGACACCCGTGGCTGCCGGGAGGTCGGCAAGATGGCCGGCGCCGACCAGGTGCTCTGGATCGAGATCCAGGAGTTTCGCGCCAGCGAGCAGATCGAAGACGCCCTCGTGGCCGCGTTCTTCAGCGTGACGCTCAAGGTCATTGACGTCAACACGAACGATCGCTCGCGCGTGCGGCTCTGGCCGACTGCGCCGCAGGGTCGAAGAGTCACCATCACCCTCACCGGTAGCGAGGTATCGATCGCCAAGACCAGGAACGGCATCGCTCGTAAGCTGACCAACAAGCTCGCATCGCAAACCGCCAAGTTTTTCTACGACTTTCGGCTCGGCGACTTTGAGCGAGAGCCATGATTCGCATCGGGCATCTGCTTGACCGCCGCGCCGGCTGGGAGCAGCGCATCGGGATCGGCCAACTCCTCGACCGGCTCCCGCGCGATCAATACGAGTGCGAGTTAGCGACCATAGCTCCGGAGGCCGCTCATTCCCTTTCCGCGTTGGAAAGACCCATCAGGACGCTCACGCCGGTTCCCGCATTTGCCGCGCTGACCGGCGCCGTCGTCGGTCGCTTCGCCAGGCAGTACGACCTCGATTTGATCTGCGCCTGGGGTTTCGAGGCCGCCGCCACCGCGAGCGCCTTGGAGAACTCACCCCTCATCGTTCAGATTTTCGACCCGATCGAGGCCGTGGACGGCGCCAAGCTCCTTCGCACGATTGCCCGTCCCGGCCGCTTCGCAGCGGCCTGTGCAAGCGAGATCGTCCGGCGCCGGCTCATCGAGGGGGGGCTCGATCCGGACTTCACGGTCACCATTCGTCCCGG
>JADFRH010000157.1 GCA_022561415.1 Planctomycetota bacterium | reverse complement strand
CCCCGATTGCGAGCCCTCGAATCAATGCGAGGAGTCCGGCAGGTTTTGCACCGGGGGCGGGCAATGCCCGGCAGGTACGTGCTCGGGTGGAAAACTCGACGGCAATGCGTGTAACCCGGACGGCACCATCATATTCTGTGAGGTTTTCGGCGGCACCTGTACACGTGAAGCGTGTATTCCGCAGGAGTCGGGAACTTGCGACCGCGACATCTGCGAACTCCCCGTCGTGACAAAGTGTGCCCGCACCGCCGTGCTCTGCGACCCGACCACTGGTTGCCCCTCGCGATGCACCGGCGGTGAGCAGGACCGCAACGTCTGCACCAGCAATCTAGATTGCTCGGAACAGGTCTGCATGAACGCGGGCACCTCATGCGCAAGCAGTTTCGACTGCCCAGGCATATGCTTGGAGGGAACCAACAGCGGTCTGCCGTGTGATCTGGATGCAGGTGCCACCGAGTGCCCGCTTGGTGCCTGCACGGTCGGCGAGGCATGCGTCACGGTTGTCAGCGGCACATGCGACCCGGACACCTGCGACGTCGAACAGACGCAGTGCGTTCAGACGATTACCGTATTGCCGGAGTGCCAGGCTTCAACGGCCACGCCGGAACAGATCGGATCTGACGTCAGTACAAAGAACCGGTTTCTTTCGTTCACGGCCGGTGACGCCTCGAGTACGCAAGGAATTCGCGTAACGTTCGATTCGCTTCCTCCGCCGTATGATCTGTGGAACGGCGCCGAGCTGTGGGTCGGGCCGACGAGTCAAGTCACCGAGGCCGGGGCAAACGTCGTGCCGACCAAGGGGTTCCCGAACTTCACGGCGGCCAGGCTGCGATGCACGCCGTTCTAAACCGACTGGTCGCACGAGGGCACGGTCCACGTGTTCCACGAGGCCATCGTGCCGGGCGGAAACTATCGGGTGGAGGTCATCGACGAGGCGTGCGACGCGGGCGTAGCGACGAACTTCTCCGAGGCGCTCCCCATGACGACCGCGATCTGGGGTGACACGGTGCTCGATTTGTCGCAGACACCGCCGCCTCCACCGAACGGACCGCCTGTGGATATCGTGGACGCCCTGGCCGTCCTCGAACGATTCAGCAGCGTTGCCAGTGCGATCATCAAGGCACGGGCGGACCTCGAGCCCGCATGTTTGGATCTGCAAGTCAACGTCACGGACGTTCTTGCGTCGATAGCCGGCTTCACGGGTCTCACGTATCCGTTCGCGCCGACGGCGGCCGACCCATGCGACTCCACCTGCCCGAACCCGCTGCCGTAGCGAGTAGTAGTCAGTGGTCAGTTGTCGCTTGTCGCCCCAACGGTTGCGCCGATTCAGATCGTGTAGTCGGGCATGAGGTTGGCTGTTTTCTTTTCACGGCGGGTCGGTTGCGACTCGTCCTCGGAGCGCATGCGCAGCCGCAGTTCGGGCGGTGTGAAGGTCACGATCGAATTGGCCGGCACGGTCGAGGTCACGAACACCGATCCGCCAATCACCGAGTTCTCGCCAATGACGGTATCGCCGCCGAGTATGATCGCGTTGGCGTAGATCGTGACGTTGTCGCCCACGGTGGGGTGGCGCTTGTGCTCGCGTATGACCCGGCCGCGTTCATCTTTGGGAAACGACAGGGCGCCGAGGGTCACGCCCTGATAGATTTTCACGCTCGAGCCGATGTCCGTCGTCTCGCCGATGACGACACCCGTGCCGTGATCGATGAAGAAGTTCCGCCCGATTTTCGCGCCGGGGTGAATGTCAATGCCGGTTTGGGCGTGGGCCCACTCGGACATGATCCTGGGCATCAGCGGCACACCAAGTTCGTAGAGTGAGTGGGCCAGGCGCTGCACGCTAATGGCCAGCAGCCCCGGATAGGCCAGAATGACTTCATCGCGATTCAGCGCGGCGGGATCACCGTCGAAGGCGGCTTGAACGTCTCCTGCGAGCATGGCCCGAATGGCAGGTATCCCCTCAAGAAACTCCAGCGTCAGCGCTTCGGCCTTCTCCTGACACGAGGCTATGTCCGCTTTTTCCGATCGGTCCGCCTCCTCCATATAGCACAGACACATGTGAATCTGCCGGTGGGCGGCTTCGGCGATTCGTGGAATCAGATCGCCCACGTGAAACGCGACGTTGTGCTGCGTGAGGTGTTGTCGCCCAATGAAGCCGGGATAGAGCAACTCCAATAGGTCCTGCGAGAGCTGAATAATCTCGGTGCGCGACGGGAGGTAAACGCGGTCGATGTGCTGCGTGCGTTTGTCCTCACCGTAGCTGGCGACGATCTTGTTGACCAGATCGCCCAGCTTCGATCCGACCAGCAAGCCGGCTCTGCCAGTGATAAAGTCTTCCGTCATACCATGCGCCCCAAGGATCCGTCGGCCTCGCGCGTCAGCGAACAGTTCGCCGTCCGCTCCTGAACGCCGATTATCCTACCGGACGATCAGGGTCGCGCGTAGCGCCGAATCAGAGCGTCCGCCGTCTTGAGCCCGTCGATGGCCGCCGAAACGATGCCACCGGCGTAGCCCGCGCCCTCACCGATGGGGTAGAGGTCCGCCACGGTCGTCGACCGACGCGTTTCGGGATCACGCAGGATTCTCACGGGCGAAGAGGCCCGCGTCTCCGGGGCGGTAATCATCCCCTCGGGGCCGGCGAAGCCGGGGAATTTTTGGTCGAAGATGGGCAGCGCACGGCGTAGCCCGGCCACCACCGCGGGCGGAAGAAAACTCGCAAGTTGCGTCCACTGCCCGCCGAGCGGATAGCTGACCTCGAGGGCGCCGTCCGACGCACGATCCTCGATGAAATCGCAGGCCCGCTGCGTCGGCACGCGGTAGCTGTCGCCGGTGCTCTTGAAGGCCCGGCGTTCGCAATCCTCCAGGAAATCCAGCGCGTCAAGGGCGGGATTCCCCGTCCGACCGGGTGGCAAACTTTCGGGATCCATCGTCAGGACCAGACCGCTGTTGCCGAATTGATTGGACCGCTGTGATCGACTGGCGCCGTTGGTAGCGATCAGACCGGGGGATTCATTCGTGGGCAAGATGACCCCTCCGGGACACATGCAGAAGCTGAAGACGTCCCGCTTTTCTCCGGCGGCGTTCTTGGCGACCATGTAGTATTCGGCCGGTGCCAGGCGCTGGTGTCCGGCGGCCGCTCCGTACTGCCACCTGTCCACCATGGATTGGGGATGCTCGATCCTCACGCCGATCTGAAACGACTTCGCCGCGATGGCTGCACCGCGCTTGTATAGCATTCGCACCGTGTCCCGCGCGGAGTGGCCGATCGCCAGAATGGTCGGCCCCACGTCGAGCCACTCTCCGCCGGGCGACTCGGCCTCACCCGCGGAACTCGACACGACGTGCAAAGCGCACAACCGACCGCCCTCCACGCGAATGTCATCCACTTGACACTCGAAGCGAACTTCTCCGCCCATCTTCTCGATGGATTCGCGAATCCTCGTACAAACGGAGGGCAGGCGATCGCTGCCGATGTGGGGGCGGGCGTCGATCAGAACGTCAGGATCGGCGCCGTGATGATAAAACGTTTCGAGCACGATTCGGCAGAGCGGATCGTTGACCCGCGTGTAGAGCTTGCCGTCGCTGTAGGTGCCGGCGCCGCCCTCGCCGAAGAGGAGATTTGACGTCGGGTCGAAGTCTCCCTCGCGATAGAAACGTTGCATGATGTCGCGGTGACGCCGACGCACCTCCCGCCCGCGTTCCAGCACGAGGGGGCGGTAGCCGAACCGCGCGAGCCGATACGCCGCGAACATTCCGGCCGGGCCGAACCCCACCACGACGGGCCGCCGCGACATCGCCTCGGTCCCGCGGCGTGGCGGCTCCTCGAACGTGGCATCGAACCAGACGGCGCCGCATGCGTCGAGTCGCCGCATCAAGTCCGAGTGCCGCCCGGCATCGTCGAGTTCGAGCTCGATCTGGTAGATGAAGTGAATCTTCCCCCTCTTTCGGGCGTCAAGGGAACGGCGCACGATCGCATAGGACCGGATCGCATCGACCGGCACCTTCAGTCGCGCGGCCGCCTGCTCGACGACAGCTTCCTCCGGTTCGTCGAGGCCTGTCCCAAGATTTCTTACAAGAATCGGCATCTGCGACAATTATATACCTGAGCGTTCGTTACTGTCACGTCGACATGGCAGGTTCGCCTCGGTACACTCACAGCTTGTAGTTTCGGGCCGAGTTGCAGAGCGAACCTCATCGCTTATTCCGGCTTCCGTTGGCGAACTTGCAAGGTAAAGGGGCTACCGCATGAAGAAAAGAACGAGAGGCATTCCGAGCGGATTCTCAGGTTGCTTCACAATCGCAGTCTTGGCGTTTGTGCCACTCGCCTCGGGCGAGTTCGAAACGCCGATCGCCATCACGAATGTAACGATCGTCATTGAGCCCGGAACCACCGTCGAAAACGGCACCATCCTCATCGCTGACGGGCGCATCATCGAGGCCGGCGAAAACGTCACGATTCCCTCGCACGCCGAGTTGATTGACGGGAAAGGGCTCATCGCCTATCCGGGCCTGATCGACGGGCAGACCTTTCTCGGCATTCCCGAAGACAAGCGCGAAACCGCCGTGCGCGAGCGCGCGGAGGATGTAAACCCGGATCGCAGTCAGCAACCGCTGCCGGCCACGCGTTTCGCCAATCGCCGGGGCATTCGCCCGCACTTTCGTGCGGCCTCGCTGTTCGCCGCCGATGAGGACGCGATCAAAGCCCATCGATCGGGCGGCTTCGCCGGAGCGCTGATCGCCCCGCGAGACGGCATTCTCAGCGGCACCAGCGCCTTCGTGAATTTGTCCGGGGCACCGCTTCGCCGCAGCATTCTCGAAACGGATGTCGCCATGCACGGCTCGTTTCGGACCGGGGAAGAGGGCGATTATCCGGGCACGCTGCTCGGCATGTTTGCGCAGTTCCGCCAAGTCATGCTCGATGCGGGCCGGCACACCAAGGTTCAGGAGTTCGCACGGCGCCATTCAACAAGCACCGACCGTCCGCCGGTCGACGAGACGCTCGACGCGATTCAGCCGCTTCTTCGGCGGTCGCAACGCCTCTTTTTCGAGGCCAATTCAGAAAACGAGATTCGCCGGGCTCTGGACCTCGCCGGCGAGTTCAACCTGGACGTGGGCATCACGGGGGCCAAGGAGGCGTGGAAGGTCATCGACCGCATCAAGGCGGAGAACATCCCACTCATTGTCAGCCTGAAGTTCGACGACGAGCCGGACTATGGAAAGAAAAAGAAGGCCGGCGATAAGAAGAAACCGGAATCGTCGGAAGAAGCCGAGGATGAACCCACGGGGGAAGAATCGGAAAAGGAAGCCGAGAGCAAGAGCGACAAAAAAGCCGGAAAGAAAAAGGACGAAAAGAAGATCTATGA
Organism: Planctomycetota bacterium; assembly: GCA_022561415.1. The sequence continues at coordinate 642 of JADFRH010000157.1, read as the reverse complement.
GCCGCTCCGGGCTCGCAAGGAACGGCGCCGGCTGTGGGAGGAGCAGGTCGCCAACATCATCCGCCTGCACGAAGCCGGCATCGAATTCTCACTCAGTACGCGCGATTTCAAGAAGCCCGCCAAGCTGCTGGAAAACTTGCGGCTGGTCATCGAGCGTGGACTGCCCGTCGACGCTGCGCTTGCTGCGCTCACCCGCACGCCCGCCTCATTGTTCGGCCTGGGCAATCAGCTCGGGCGCATCGAGGTCGGCCAACTCGCCAACATCGTCGTCATGAGCAAATCGTTCGAGGACGACAAGGCCAAGGTCAAATATATCTTTGTGGATGGCAAGAAGTTCGACTACACCGGCGACGACGACAAGGACAAGAAGAAGGACGAGCCCGAAAAAGACGAGGCCGACGAGGACGAGGAATCAGCCGAATCCGAGGAGATTGCCGAAGCCGAAACCGAAGAAGAAGACCAAGGCCCGAGCTGGCGGTGCGAGATCGAAGCTGACCGAGTTCCCAAAACCCGGACCGGTGGCAACGTCTTGATCCAAAACGCAACGGTGATTACCGTCTCCGGCCCCATCCTCGAGAACACGTCGATCCTCGTTCAAGACGGCAAGATCGCGGCCGTCGGACCCGATCTCACCGCACCGGC
>JADFRH010000156.1 GCA_022561415.1 Planctomycetota bacterium | reverse complement strand
GATCCCGTGCGCTGGTCGAACGGCGCGGCATCGCAGCCGCTCGAGGCCGTCGTCTTCAGCGACCTCGAATGTCCCTCGTGCAAGCGACTCGCTCGGTTTCTTGAAGAGGACGTCCGCCCTCTTTTCGACGGTCGGCTCAGGCTCGTTTTCAAACACTATCCGCTGAACCGCGACTGCAATCCGGCGACCACGACGCGGATACACAAGCGCGCCTGCGACGGCGCCCGGATGGTCGAGGCGGCACGTGTGCTCGGCGGGACTGAGGCTTTCTGGACGGCCCACGATTACCTGTTCACCCGGCAAGACCTGTTCAAGAGGGGCGGCGTCTCTCCGGAGGACGTTGCGGCCTCGCTCGGACTTGACCCAAATAGATTCGCTGAGGTGATGAGGTCGGATGCCGTGCTGCAAAGAATCAGCGAGGACGCGTCAGTGGGAAAGAGTTACGGCGTGCGTTCGACACCGGCGCTATTCGTCTCCGGCAGGCAGGTTCGCGTCCCGGCGCGGGACGACATCCGCTTCTGGGACAAACTGGCGGATCATTACTGGCGTGGCCTGAATGAATCGCGTCCGCCGTCGACCTTGCTCGCGAAACAAGAGGAGTGAAGAGTCGGTAGGACTCTCGCTCTTCACTCTTCACTCTTCTGACGTTTTGACCTTTCGTAGCGGCCGCCCAGATGGCGGGCGAAGAACTCTTCCGTCCGCGCGTAGAAGTCGAGCTTGTTCGCCGGCAGGATGAAGCCGTGACCCTCGTCCGGATACTCGACGTACTCCACTTCCTTACCGGCTGCGCGGAGCGCCTTGACCATCTGCAAGGATTCGGCCGCCTTGACGCGTGGGTCGTTGGCACCTTGGAAGATGAGAAGAGGCTTCGTGATCTTCTGCACGTGGAACAAGGGCGATCGCGACTTGAGCAGTTCGGCGTCCCTTTCCGGATGGCCGATCCTGTCGAACCAGAGTGGTTCGAGAGGTTTCCAGTAAGGCGGGACGGCCTTGACGAAACTGATCAGGTTGCTGGGTCCGCACACATCAACCCCGCAGCAGAACATCTCCGGGGTGAAGGCAAGACTCACCAGAGTCGCATAGCCGCCGTAGAACTTCCCGAAGACGGCCACGCGTTTCGGGTCGGCCAAGTTCTTATCAATCGCCCATCGGACCCCGTCGATCAGATCGTTCTGCATCGCGCCGCCCCAATCGCGATTCGCGGCATTGAGAAACGCCTTGCCGTAGCCCCTGGAACCCCGGTAGTTGATCCGCAGCACCGCGTAGCCGCGGTTTGCCAGCCATTGGACGGTGCCGTTATAGCCCCAGGTGTCCCGACTCCACGGTCCGCCATGTATGAGAAGAACCATCGGGAGCTTGTGAGCGTCCAATCCGGGTGGCTTGGTAAAATATCCATGAATCTTCCACCCGTCACGAGCCATGAAACTGATCGGCACGGACTTGGCGAGTTCGAGATCCTCGAGAGCGCTGCGATTCGAATAGAGCCGCGTCGCTTGCCTCGTTTTGCGATCATAGGTGTAGTAATTCACCGGGCTGTCGTCGGCCGTGAATGAGACAAGCCAGGTCTTGTCGGCGTTGTCCCGATCGATGATGCGGAAATCACCGCGTCGGGTGCGCCGGATCGCCTTCAGGTCTCGCCGAATCGACGGCAAGCCCCCGGCGCGCCGCGGCTGGGGATCAAGCACCTTCCAATGTAGCCGCTCCTTGTGGAACGCGACGGCCTGGATCGTGCCGCTCACCGGGTGCAGCAGAACACCGGACACATCGGCCCGCCGATCGCGCGCGAGCAACTTTTCCTGCCGCGTGGTGAGATCGATCCGGTGAAGCTGGGCCATATCGGTTCCCTTGCTGCTGAGCAGATAGAGCGAGCCGCCGTCGGGCGTGAAGGTGATCGGCCCGCTGTTGAGTATGTCCTCGGGGCTCCAGGTGAGCAGGGTCCGCCAGGCCGTTTTGGCATCTTCGCGAACCCAAAGCGCCGTTCCGCCGTTGGGCAGCAGCTTCAGGGCGGCACGGACCGCGAGATTCGGGTCCGCCGTCCAGGCCACGAAGCCTTCCTTGTTCTCGTACTGAAGCGACAATGTGCCGGATTCGAGATTCAACCGATAGATGTCATGAATGCGCGGGTCGCGCCGGTTCAGGGCCACCAGCGCCTCGTCGGGATGCTTCGGGCTCAGCGCGATGTTTCGCGCCTGAACACCGTCAAACGGTGTCATGTCCCGGACCTCGCGCGATTCCAGCGTCACGCAATAGACATGCCAGTTTTCGTCGCCGGCCTTGTCCTGGATGTAGAGAATCTGCTTGCTGTTCTCGGCCCAGACATACCTGCGAATGCCGCGATTACGATCCTTAGTGATCACGCGATCATCCGGTAGACCCACGGTGTTGATCCACAGGTTCATCGTGCCACGGTCCGGCGCGAGGTACGCGATGCGCCGCCCGTCGGGCGAGAGCCGGGGATTGGCCCGATCCGGGTTTCCGAACAGAACCTCTCGCGGGATGAGCGGGGGCAACTGGGCCAGCGCGGGTACCGCGTGGAACCCGCGGCCCGCCGCCAGGATCACAAGCAGGCTATGCAGGATCAGGGAAACGTTCCCGGCGCGCCGGGATTGAAACGTCGAAATCTTGAAACCTTCCAACTTTGAAACCTTGAAACCTTTCTGTAAGATCGTACCGCCCCGACCGGAGGCCGCGAAGTACGTAGTTGTGTGATTCTGTCGGCGCCGCGACCCGCGGGATTTGCCGAGGCGTGCCGAAAACCCTTCTAAAAGTTGACCGTGCGCGAAACGCGGCCTAGTCTCCCTACGTTCTAAGGTAATAAACGGGGCATCACGCTTGGGCGACAATATGCGAAGATTCATACCGATAGTCCTGCTTCTGGCGGCCACGGGTTGCCGAGAGACCGAGCCACCGCCAACCCTTTTTCAGGATCTGGGGACCGATGGCTCACCACTACTCCCGACGTTTCCCGTGTGGAAAACGGCAGCGATTGCCGACGGGCAGGCCGATTGGCACGCCTTCCGCGAGCCGGCAGGTGAACCGGAATTGGGCGATGATGGCGGGTCCACGTCCGGCGGCGAGGCCCCGGGGATCGCCAAGGCCGAAATCGAAGCGGAAATCCGGGAGGTGATCGCTGAGTTCAACGAGGTGGTGCGCACCGGCGCGGCCGACGACATTCTCGAGTACTTCGTGGCCGAACAGGCCGACGCGCTCGAGCCCATTGTCGAGACGACCTTCGCAACACAGGATGTCATCCAACAGCTCCAGGGCGCGTTCGACGCGAAGCTTCCCGACGCAGCCGATCGTAGTGAGAGCGCCACGAACGCGATCTTGGCGGAACTGTCTCTGGAGCTCAAGGGCGAAACGCTTAACGTCAAGAGCGACACCGAGGTGGATGTCGGCGTCAAAGGCGGCGTTATCTCGCAGACCTACCGCTTCGTCATCGTTGACGACGAATGGTACATCGAGGTTCCGGAGGCGGAGCGGTTCGCCGAACTCGGCCCGGCGCTGGACCGGGGGCTGCAATTCTATCGGGAGATGCTCGAGAGCGTTCGCTCCGGCGCGGGTCCGGCCGAGGAACGCTTGAAGGAGATGGAGTCCGCAATCGCAGCCGCGCAAGCTACCCCAGCGGCGGAGACTGAAGATGGAGCAACCCCGGACGATGCACCGCCGACCGACAAAGTCGGCTTACCGACCGACGACGGCACCGGCGATTAGTGCGCCACACCGACCGGGGGCGAGGCAGCGCGACCTGCAAGCCCCGGCGCGCCCGGGTTCGCATCGGGAGTCCGCGTAGTGTCGAGCGCTCCGCTCCAAGCCCATTCGATCGTCGAGATTCAGCTTTATCTCAGAATCGCCGCGTGTGAGCGTTGCGGGAAGGGTCCGCTTCGATGTGACGATCCAGTCGGCAAGCCGACTTTGTCGGTCGGAGATCTTGGCAGCCCCAATCCGCCCGCCGCGCTCAACCTCTCCTGCACAGCGTGTGGTGCAAGTTGGCTGCAACCCATCGAGTTGGATCGCCCGCCGACATCGGACGAATCGAAAGACTCGTCGACCGACAAAGTCCGCTTGCCGACCATCAATCCGACGTCCGAACCCTCGCACATCATCGACCTGGGACAGTGGCTCGTGCTGGTCAGCCTGCTCACGGACGAAGCCGGTCGGGAGACGGACCGTATCCAGTCCAGGGAACTCGGCATCAGCGCCGCGCGATGCCTGGACGAGGCGTTGAAGTTCTTTACCGACGCCGAGAACGACCTCCCGCCGCCGGAAGCGTTCTTCCACGAAGCATCGCGCAAGCGATTTCACGATTCGCCTGAACAGTTCTCGCGGCAACGCATCGCCGGCATGAAGTCCAACCTGCCTAGCCCTTACACCGGCCACTGAGGACGTGCGGCTGCCCGGCCGAGCGGTCAGTCCGTCGGCGGGGTGGACTCAGAAGTTGCACCGCCGGCTTGCCTCCGTGGGCCTCGGCGCGTATAGTTAGATTGATGTCTGGTGTAGTGATTCTCGCGCGCGGCGATCTTGATCCGGCGCTTCTGGCGCCTGCCCTGTCCCTTTACCTTCTTGCGCTCTTCCTTCTGGTGGGCCTGTTCCTCCTGGCAACGTTTGTACTTGCGCGCACAATGCGCCGGGTTCATCAAAGCATATGGCGGCGTGCGGCTGCCCCTACCGCAACCGAAGATGTCTGGGCGATGCACCGCCTTCCGGCCGGTGAGACCGGCTTGCCGGACGAACTCGAGGACCGCCGCCCGTAAGTTGAATCCGTCTCGGGCGCTCGCCATCTTCCTTGGTTTCGGCGGTACCGCGAACTTGCCCCGGCGCCTTGATCGGATACGATCGAACCGATGCAGCTTGAAGGAACCGTGGCTCTAGTTACCGGCGGGGCGAAGCGGGTGGGACGCGCCATCGTGTTGGAGCTTGCCGCCGGCGGGTGCGATGTCGGCATCCATTACCACACGTCGCACAATGAGGCCGAGCGACTCGCCACCGAGGTCGCCGATCTCGGACGCCGGGCCGTCACCATTCGCGCGGACCTCAGCGATCCGACGTGCTGCGCCGGGATTGTCGAGGAGACCGTCTCGCGACTCGGACGTCTCGACATCCTGATCAACAACGCGGCCATCTTTCCCGGGCGCGGATCCGACGGCGTCGATGAGTTCGACCCGGACCTCTGGGAACGAATCCATCGCATCAACCTGCTGGCCCCCATGGCTTTGAGCCGGTTTGCGAAAGGGTATCTCGAATCGCGGGGCAGCGGGCGCATTATCAATCTGTGCGACGCGGCGTCGGATCGACCCTGGCCCACCCACTTGGGCTACTTCGCCTCCAAGGCCGGCCTCGCCGCGCTGACCAAGGGGCTGGCAAAAGCCATGGCACCGGGAATCCAGGTAAACGGCGTTGCACCGGGCATCGCCGTGTTTCCAGATGACTACGACGAGGAAACGCGCCGCAGGCTGACGGATGTCGTTCCACTCAAGCGGGCGGGCTCCCCGAAAGACGTGGCCAAGGCGGTACGCTTCCTCGTGGAGCATGGCGACTATATCACCGGTGAGATCATGGCCGTCGACGGCGGCCGCAGCCTCCAATAGCACAAGCCCGCCGACTCCTCGCACCCTCACCGCCGGCTTGCGATTCGGAATCCGGGGTATACAATCAGCTGGAAACGGACGGAGTCGCTACGGCACCACCCCGACAGGATCGAACCCAGAGGAGAAGATCGGTGGGCGAGCCGACTCTGTCGGTCGGCGCAGGATGGACAGTTCCACGAAAGTGCATCGGACCCGCGTACGAACCCAATGATTTCGGACATAGCTTACACTCTTGCTGCGGTTGATCTGGACCCCGGGCCTTTTGTCAGCCCCACCAGAATCGGGATCGTTGCGGCCCTGCTCATCGTCTGGGCACTGGGGGCACAATGGATCGATCGCGACATGGACAAGGTCAAGACCAATCGCGAGCAGTGGAACCTGATTGTCCTGGCAGGAGGGGCCGTTGCGACGTTTGTCCTCTTTGTCGTTCCTGTTTGGGGAAGCTTCTTCAAGCTCGGCATCTTGTTCTGGA
>JADFRH010000155.1 GCA_022561415.1 Planctomycetota bacterium | reverse complement strand
CGATCTAGCTTGCGAGAGGCGTGCCAGGTGGGATAATCACCGCGGATGAAGTACGCGATCATTCTTCCGGACGGGGCGGCCGACGAACCCGTCGAGAAGCTCGGCGGGCGGACGCCGCTCGAGGTGGCTCAGACGCCGAACATGGACTGGGTCTCCTCGCACGGTCGCCAGGGCTGCATCCGGACCGTGCCGGAGGGGTTCCTGCCCGGTAGCGATGTCGCCACCCTCTCATTGCTTGGCTACGATCCGAAAACCGACTATACCGGGCGAGCGCCGCTGGAGGCCGTCGCCAGAGACATTGCGGTTGGTCCGCGCGAAGTCGTCTTCCGCTGCAACTTCGTCACGATCATCGACGACGTGATGGTGGACTTCACGGCCGGTCACATCTCGCAGCGCGAGGCCGACGAACTGATCACCTCGCTCGCCGGCGAGCTGGCCGATCTGGGCTGCCGCTTTCATGCGGGCGTTTCCTATCGCAATCTTATGGTGGCCCCCGAGGCGCCGGACATTGACCAGCCCCGGCGTGCCGGGGGTCCTGCTAGTCCGCGTTGCACCCCGCCGCACGACATTCCCGACAAGTTAATCGGTGAGTATCTGCCCACCGGGGCCGGTGCAAATTGGGTCAAGAACTTGATGACGCGGGCGGAGGTGATTCTGCGCGATCACGACGTCAACGTGGTTCGTCGCGATCTCGGCGAGAATCCCGCAACGCACATTTGGCTCTGGGGGCAGGGGCGACCTCGCGCCTTGGAACCCTTTTCGAAGCGCTTCGGGCTCGAGGGTTCAGTGATCGCGGCCGTGGATCTGATTCGCGGCATCGCCAAGAGCATCGGCATGTCTCTGATCGACGTGCCGGGCGCGACGGGTTACCTCGACACCGATTACGCGGCTAAGGGTGCCGCCGCGACCGAAGCACTCGATACGGTGGACTTGGTTGTTGTCCATATCGAGGCTCCGGACGAAGCGGGGCATCTGGGGGACGCCGACGCCAAGGTCTCGGCCATCGAGCGCGTCGATGAGTACGTTGTCGGGCCGGTCCTCAAGAAACTACGCTCGTTCGACGGCTGGAAGATCCTGATCGCGCCCGATCATCCGACCCCGGTCGAGCGAAGAACCCACACGTCGACACCGCCGCCGTTTTGTATCGCCGGGCACATGGTTCACGCGACCCGGAGCCTTCCGTTCACGGAGATTCATGGCCGCAGCGGCGATCTTCAGATCGATCCGGGGCACGAGCTGATGGAGTACTTCCTTCGGAAATAGTGAAGACTGAAGAGTTCCTAGTGAAGAGTAGTCGTGCTGGACCGGCGGCGATCTTTGAAGGACAATGCCCACGAGGTCGGTCGGCAAGCCGACTCTGTCGGTCGGCTTCGTCGACGCGGATCGACCTGCGACCCCTTCTTACCAGATGGAGCGGATGAACATGAGTGGCGACGACCGAATTCAGCAGTTCAAGACGATGGCGGAAGCGGACCCGAACAATGAGCTTGGCCACTTCAGTCTCGGCAAGGCCTATCTCGAGGCCGGGCGATTCGACGATGCGGTCGTCCCGCTTAAGCGCGCGCTTGAAATCAATCCGCGCATGTCCAAGGCCCATCAGCTCCTCGCCGATGCGCACGATCGGGCCGGCAACCGAGAAACGGCGATCAAGACTCTTGAGCAGGGTGTTATGGTCGCGGATGAGCAGGGCGAGTTCAAGACGCGTGATTCCATGGCAAAGCAGCTAGCGGCCTGGGATGTTACCGTGCCGTTGTTCGCCAAGGTACGGACGCCTTCGGGCGCCGCGACGGGAAGCACCGCTGCCGTGAAGGGCTTCCAATGTTCGCGATGCGGTCGACCTTCGGGGAAGATGGAAAAGCCGCCGATGAAGGGGAAACTCGGGACGAAAGTCTTTGAGAATGTCTGCGCGGGATGCTGGTCCGAATGGATTCCGATGGGAACGAAGGTCATCAACGAGCTTGGGCTCGTGCTGATGAGCCCGTCCGGGAGCCAAGCTTACGATCAGCACATGCTTGAGTTCCTCCAGCTTGAGGAACGATAGCCGACGCGCCGCAGCCCGGTTCCAACGCTACCACACACCATCGATGGAGTCAGCGTGAGGCGGCGTCACTCACACCCGACGAATGAAGTGGCACTATGGTTTCGTTCCGGGTCGCGCCCGCTTCCGGACACGGCGGAGCGTCAAGACCGGCCTTGTGGCACGGAGAGCGTGGTTTGGTGCGATATTTGCCGGGCGAACCGTCTCGAAATCGGGGATTGTGTGGAAATGTGCGGATTACCGGAATAGGATCGGATTGGGGATAGGTGCTCTGCGCCTTGAATTCATGGGCGGCTGGTCCATCAGGGTAGCGTCCGTCGCTGATGATCGGAGTTGAGTGGCAAACGAGCGGCAGCCTGAAACACCTGACAAACCGGTTTCACCGTCCAGTGATCCGGTTCCTGCGGCACCCATGACACCGTCGGCTGGTCCGCGTGTGCAGTTGGTCACCGATTACGGCGAGACGCGGGTTGATTGCCGTCGCGTCGTCACCTTGATCGGCTCGCGGGAGGGCTGCAAAGTCCGCCTTCGCCACCCACGGGTTTCGCCCGTTCATGCGGCCATTGTCAATGACGGATCCCACGTGCTGGCCATCGATCTGGGTTCCCGGGCGGGGACGCTCCTTAACGGGCTCAAGATGGAGCAGGAGCGACTCAACGACGGGGACGTGCTCGGCATCGGCAGTTGGGAGTTTCACGTCGAGCTCGAAGAGCCGTGCGATGACACCCAGTCGGATGTTCATCCGTTCACGCTCGACCCGTCGCCGCACGCCATGGCGCTCGAGCACATCGAGTCGGGTCGCATTCTCTATCCGAACCGGGAGGTCTGCACGATCGGTCGCCGCGGCGCCTGCGATATCGTCCTTCCGGACGATCGGGTGTCGCGGGTTCACGCTCTGCTGTTGACCTACTTCGGTCACCCGGCGATTTGCGATCTGCTCAGCCAAAACCACAGCTGGGTCAACGACGAGATGGTGTCGTTCCAGATGATCAACAACGACGATGTGATCGCGTTGGGCGATTCGCGATTCCGTGTTCGCCTGGTGGGTTCGAGCATCGTGGAGCGTGCTTCCAACGGCGACAACGGCGCGGTGAAGCCCGTGGTCATGAAGCAGGAAGAGCATCCGCCGGACGAGATCAACATCGAGGAGACGGAATCCTCGCAGCGGTGGCGCATCGCCGAGCAGGCGCCGAAGAAGAAAGTCTCCCACGGCTGATCGTTACGGCCCCGGGTGTAGGGAATTACGAGTTACGAGTTACGGCTGACGGGCGCGTAATTGGTAACTCGTAATTATGCGCGCACTGATCGTTGACGTCTTCAACAGGCGGGGAGGATACGCAACATGACGACCGTATCGACTGCATCACAGGGTTCCCGCACGGTTCGAGCGCCGCGCGGGACGCACCTCACGTGCAAGGGGTGGCAGCAAGAGGCCGCCCTGCGCATGTTGATGAACAACCTCGATCCGGAGGTCGCCGAAAACCCGGCCGAGCTGATTGTCTACGGCGGAAGCGGGAAGGCGGCGAGAAGCTGGCCGGACTTCGATCGCATCGTCGCCGCACTCAAAGCACTCGAAAACGACGAGACGCTGCTCGTGCAGTCGGGTCGGGCCGTCGGCGTGATCAAGACCCATCGCGACGCGCCGCGCGTAATGATCGCGAATTCGCTGCTGGTTCCGCACTGGGCGACCTGGGATGAGTTCCGTCGCCTCGAAGCGATGGGGCTGACCATGTTCGGCCAGATGACGGCCGGCAGTTGGATTTACATCGGCACGCAAGGGATCTTACAGGGCACCTACGAGACGTTCGGCGTCGCGGCCAGGCAACACTTTGGCGGATCATTGGCGGGCCGCCTGGTCGTCACCGGTGGGCTGGGCGGGATGGGCGGCGCGCAACCGCTTGCGGCGACCATGCAGGGCGGCGTGTGCCTGTGCGTCGAGGTCGACAAGGCACGCATCGAGCGCCGAATCCAGTCACAATACCTGGATCGATGGACGGGCGATCTTGACGAAGCGCTTCGCTGGGTGATCGAGGCCAAGGACGCCGCGAAGGAGCTTTCGGTCGGACTGCTGGGAAACTGTGCCGACGTTCTGCCGGAGTTGATTAAACGAAACGTGGTGCCTGATCTGCTTACCGACCAGACGTCAGCGCACGACGCGTTGAACGGATACGTTCCCAACGGCATGAGGTTTGACGCGGCGGTCGCCCTTCGACAGAGCGACCCGGACCGCTACATCGCCGAGTCAATGCGTGCGATGGGCGAACACGTGCGGGCGATGCTCGAGTTGCAGTCGCGCGGCGCGCTCACGTTCGATTACGGCAACAACATTCGCGAACAGGCCAAGCTCGCGGGCGTGGAGAACGCCTTTGACTTCGAGGGCTTCGTGCCGCTGTTCATTCGGCCGCTGTTTTGCGAGGGGCAGGGCCCGTTCCGCTGGGTCGCGCTGTCCGGCGATCCCAAAGACATCGCCCGAACGGATCGGGCCGTGCTCGACACGTTCCCCGAGAACGAGCACCTCTGTCGATGGATTCGCCTCGCTGGCGAGCGCATCAAGTTCCAAGGCCTGCCCGCTCGAATTTGTTGGCTGGGCTACGGCGAGCGGGCCAAGATGGGGCTGGTGTTCAATGACCTCGTTGCCAGCGGTGAGGTCTTGGCGCCGATCGTCATCGGGCGCGATCATCTGGACTGCGGATCGGTGGCGTCGCCGAATCGCGAGACGGAGGGGATGAAGGACGGGTCCGATGCGATCGCGGATTGGCCGATCCTCAACGCCCTGGCCAACACGGCCTGTGGAGCAAGCTGGGTTTCGGTCCATCACGGCGGCGGCGTGGGCATCGGTTATGCGATTCACGCCGGGCAGGTCATCGTTGCGGATGGCACGCCGGAAGCGGCCACGCGGCTCGAGCGCGTACTCACGGCCGACCCGGCCTTGGGCATCATCCGCCACGCCGATGCGGGCTATGAAAAAGCCACGGCGATCGCGCACGAACGCGGCGTTAAGATTCCCGGGCAGTAAACAGAGGTAAGCTAATGGTAAAGCATGGCCACGCGGTATGTTATCGCTGGGATGAACTGGAATCCGATCAGCCGATGGCGCTTCTGTCTCGCAAGCGCGTGATCGGCGAGAAGGCCATGATCTCGCGCGTGGTCTTGAAAAAAGGCTGCGTTGTTCCCAGGCACGCCCATGAGAATGAGCAGTTCGCGTGCATCATGTCCGGCGCCCTCGAGTTTACCATCGGCGATGAATCGCAACCGCGCGTCGTCACCGCCCGAGCGGGCGCCGTCATGTACCTGCCATCCGACGTACCGCATGCGGCCGAGGCCCTCGAAGACACCGTCGTCCTCGACATCTTCAGCCCTCCGAGCGAAAAGACCGGGATCGACCGCCGTTAGGCGCGGCGTCGTTCGTCAGGGAGGGCACGCGGTACGCGCGATATAGATACACTTTCTAGTGCCGTTTCTAAAAAGGTTCTTGCTGATTCCTGAAAGCTGGTCGCACTGCCGGACTTGCGGCTTGTCCCGTTTTTCCGAGCCGTGACCGTCAGGGAGCGGACCAAAAAAACGAACCGACCTTTCTGGAATCGGCACTAGGGCAATGGATTGAAGCACGTCGACGCGCACGGATCGCTTGCGGTCGGCGCAAACTGATATGGCAACCCCTGGAATCCGGTAACAGAGGCCAGGATATCCGAGATGTTGATGGTCAGGTCCAGGCATCCGGGTTCTAGATCGGCGCGGGCCTTGATGATCGAGCCGGGTATGCTCGAGAATCGCCTCAGGAGGGCCAGAAAGTCGATGACGTCAATAAACCCGTCCGGTGCGCTCGGGGGTGTCGCTGCGGAAACTCCCACGACGTCACCCAAGTCTGAATTGATGATCTCGAGCGGCGGTGAAAAGTCACCCGGTAACTCCGGCGAACAGAACTCAGAGAGAAACTCTATCCGGTAGATGCCGCCCGGCACGATCCCCTCGTGAAAGACGTGAACCGTGCCCATGCAGCCGTACCTTACAAACGCGGGTCCGCTGCACCGAAGCGTGGCGGCAGAGAAGCTCGGCGATCCTT
>JADFRH010000154.1 GCA_022561415.1 Planctomycetota bacterium | reverse complement strand
TTGCTATTCTAGTGCTGCGGTGACCATACGTGTGGGGAAACACCCGTTACCATCCCGAACACGGTAGTGAAGCCCATACGGCCGATGGTAGTCGAAAGGCGAGAGTAGGTGATTGCCGCGTTTTTTCAAAAACAACCCGTCTACTGACGGGTTTTTCTTTGCGCCCGACATGTCGAGGTAGGGCCGCGAACGATGGCGGATCAACATCTGGATATCCTTTTCACTGCACCGCATCCCGATGATTTGGAAATCGGCATGGGCGGCACGATCGCCAAGATGGTCAAGCTCGGCCACCGCGTCGGCATGTTGCACATGACCAGCGGCGAACCTACCCCACGCGGCACACCGGAGACGCGAGTCCAGGAAGCAAGAGCCGCGGCGGAGATTCTCGGCGTTCAGTTCTGGGACATTCTCCCTCTGACCAACCGCGAACTCATGGATTCGCCGGAGGCACGCTACAAAATAGCAACCGTCATTCGGCGTCATCGCGTAAAGATACTCGTCACTATGGCCGGCCGAACGCCGGGCGCTTCGCCGGACCACTACCAGGCCCAACTCCTCAGCGAAGCCTCGCGATTCTATGCCCAGCTCACCAAATGGAACGACCGCTTCGACGACACCAAGCCGCTGCGCGTGGATCACCTTGTATACCGTCCCGTGCCCTTCGCCGCCGAAATCCATCACTATCCATCACGATTCGTCGTCGACATTACCGATACTATCGATACGAAAGTCGAGGCTGTCGCCTGCTATAAATCGCAGTTTGACGATACGCGCCTGGAGCGCGTCAGCCACTATGTGCGATCGATCGCCGGCGCTGAAGGAGCATCAGCCGGGTACGCTTACGGTGAGTTGTATGCCTTGCCTCGTCCCATTGGCACTACCGACTTGGTCCGAATGCTCGGCGAATGGAACGTGCCGCCGCCGTTTACGCAACCCGAGGACCATCCGGGCACCCTCAACTGGGTGATTTAGACGCCTCTCGCAACCATGGAAATCTTCGTTGACAACGAACCGTATTGTCCCCGTGAACCCGCACCGGTCACAGTCGACCAACTCATTGCGCAGATCAAGCCTGAACTGTCCGACAACGACCGCATGATTGTCACCATCGCCTGCGATCAGAAAGAGATACCCGAACACGAGATCGACGAAGTGCTGAGCAGCGAAATCGCCGCGTACCGGCGCCTGGAATTCACGACCGCCACCGTGCCGGAATTGGCTACGGGCGCGATGCAGACCGCGATGTCCATCCTGAGCGCGACGCGCGCCAAACAGACTGAAGCCATCGAACTGCTCTCGAAAGACCGCAACGAAGAGGCGATCAACGTCCTGTCGGAGTGCATCACCGGGTGGGTGCAGACTCATGACACCGTGGTCAAGACCGTCGGTCTGGTCGGGCTGAACATCGACGATCTGACCCACGATGGCAAGAACGTGGTCGCCATTCTCAACGAGGTCGCCCACCACTTGACGCAACTCAAGGAATGCCTCGCCGCAGGCGACTATGTGCTGCTCAACGACTTGCTGCAATACGAGATCGTCCCCTGGTTCGATCAATGGGAAGGCATGGTCGGCGCCATCGCGAATGAAGTCCGAGCCACCGTAGCCTCTTGAGCCGTCGAACGTTTGTTTCACGCAAGCGATCATTTGAATAGCAGTGCCTTTCGAGCCGCCTCAGAACCGACCTTTGAAACGTTCCACTGGATACTTCTTCCTGTTCTTGACCATCTTTGAATCCAGAGAAGCGCACAAATCGATGCCCATCGCTGCGGCGAACGCGAGCACGTAGCAAAACACGTCCGCCAGCTCCTCTTCAACGTGCGCCATCGCCTCCGGGTCGCCCTTCAGATCCCGTAATTGGTCGCTCCGGAGCCATTGGAAATGCTCCATCAACTCCGCCGCTTCGATGGCGATGGACATCGACAGGTTCTTGGGGTCGTGAAACTGCTGCCAGTCGCGCTCATCCACGAAAGCCTGCACGAATCCCTTCATCGCCGAAACCGTTGTCTCATGATCGTTCATATCTGGCCACCCAACAAAGCGAAAACGCGACTTCGACCGCAAGACCGGCCACGCGGCGGCAGGCGGACTTGAACAGGGAACCCCTTTTATCCTGTCACGCAACGTTGTACAATGCCAGCAAGGCCGGGATTTCCGGATCGCTTTCTTTTGAAGGAGCTTCTGATGCGGCACTACGTTGTTGCGTTGTCGGTAATGTGCGTTTGCACTGCATCCGTGTGGGCTCAATCGTCCTTCGTCAATTGGGAGACACCGCAGGTTCATCCGCTCGCCCTCACGCCGGACGGCACGCGGCTCGTCGCTGCCAACACCCCGGACAACAGGATCGAGGTCTTTGAGGTCAGCGGCAAAGGCATCACGCACTTGGGCGCCGTTGCGGTCGGCCTGGACCCGGTAACGGTCCGCGCCCGCACCAACACCGAGATCTGGGTCGTGAACCACATCTCCGACAGCATCAGCATCGTGGACCTCAGCACCATGAACGTCGTCCAGACCATCACCACCGGCGATGAGCCGGCCGACGTCGTTTTCGCAGGCGACCCGCAGCGCGCATTTGTGACCATCTCGCAACTCAACCAAATCGAAGTGTACGATCCGAATGATCTCTTTCTCCCACCGATCGTGCTCGACATCGAAGGCGAGGATCCCAGAGCGTTGGCCACCGACGGCACGACAGTATACGCGGCAATCTTCGAGTCCGGCAATCGCACGACGATTCTCGGTGAGACGGTTGTGTCTTCGAGCGTGAACCCGTATCCCGGCGATGAGAATCCGCCGCCCAACGATGGCACGGAGTTCAACCCGCCCATCGCGGGAGATCTGCCGACGCCGCCGGAGGTCAGCCTGATCGTTCAAAAGAGCGAAGCCGGCGTGTGGCTGGACGACAATGGCGCCGACTGGTCGGCAGCGGTCGGCTGGGACCTGCACGACCACGACGTGGCCGTCATCGACGCAGACTCGCTCGAGGTGTCCTACATCACCGGCCTGATGAACACCGACATGGGCATCGCGGTCAGCCCGTTGGGCAGCGTCACCGTCGTGGGCACCGAAGCAACAAACGTCATCCGCTTTGAGCCGAACATCGCGGGCAGGTTCGTGCGCGTGATGGGCGCGTCGTTGCCTGCGGGCGGCGGATCTCCCGTGCTCGTGGACCTCAATCCTCATCTGGACTATTCCGGGCCCACGGTTTCCCAAGAACTCCGGGACCAGTCGCTCGGCGACCCGCGAGGAATCGTTTGGAACGCCGACGGCACCCAGGGCTACATCACCGGCATGGGCTCGAACAATGTCGCCGTCGTGGACGCCGACCTGAATCGCACCGGCCTGGTCGAAGTCGGCCAGGGACCGACGGGCATCGTTTGGGACGACGCAAACGGCCGCCTCTATGTCTTGAACCGCTTTGACGACTCCGTCTCGACGATCAATCAAGCCACGCTCGAAGAGACCCTTCCTCGGGCGGTGTTCTACGATCCGACTCCCGAAGCGATTCGAGCGGGCAGGCCGTTCCTCTACGACACGCACCGCACCTCCGGCCTCGGTCAGACGGCGTGCGCAAGCTGCCACGTCGATGGCCGCACCGACCAGATCGCCTGGGACCTCGGCAACCCGGCCGGGGAAGTTCAGGACTTCAACCAGAATTGCAATGGCGGCATTCCGGGCGGCGGTTTCTGCGAAGATTGGCACCCAATGAAAGGCCCGATGACCACTCAGACACTGGTCGGCATTATGGGGACCCAGCCGTTCCATTGGCGCGGCGATCGCACTGGCCTGTCGGCGTTCAATCCTGCGTTCGAGAGCCTCATGGGCGATGATGCCCAGCTCACCGACCAGGAAATGGACCAGTTCGTCGCCTTCATCGACTCGCTGACCCCCCCGCCGAATCCGTTCCGCAATTTTGACAATTCGCTGCCCACGACCTTCCCGAACGGCGGCAACCCGAACAATGGCAGAAGCCTCTATATCAATCTCCCGCTGGACGGTGGATTCTTGACCTGCGCCTCCTGCCACCAGCTCCCCACCGGCACCAACGGCATCATCATCTCCGGCAATCTGCTGAACGAGAGCCAGAGCATGAAGATCCCGCAACTTCGCAACATGCACGAGAAGACCGGCTTCGACGCAACCTCCATGAACAACAACAGCGGCTTCGGTTTCATCCATGACGGCAGTGTCGATACGCTCTTCAACTTCCTGACCGCGCCGGTATTCATCTTTCTGCCGGGCGAGAGCGGCAACCAGCAGCGCCGCGACATCGTGGCCTTCATGATGTGCTTCGCCACGGACACGAAAGCCGCCGTGGGCGTGCAGACCACCGTCGTCGACGCCGCCCAGGCCCCGGCTGAGCAAGTTGAACTCATTGATGACATGATAAACCGGGCGGATGCCTTCCAGGTCGGCCTGATCGTCAAGGGCGTGCAGAACGGCGAACAACGCGGGTACGAGTACATCGGAGGCCAGGAGTTCCAGTCCGATCGTGCGGCGGAGATTCTCACAGCGGCCGACCTCTTCGCCGGCGCCGCGCCGGGGTCTGAGCTGACCTACACCGTCGTTCCCCGGCCGGCCGACAGACGAATGGGCATCGACCGCGATGAGGACGGCGTCTTCGACGGCGACGAGATCGACGCCGGCACGGACCCAGCCGACCCGGATGACTTCCCGCTCGACCCCTGCGCCGCCGACCTCAGCGGGGACGGCATTATCGAATCGTTTGACCTCGCCCTGCTCCTCGGCTCCTGGGGATCGTGCGACGGCTGCCCCGCCGACATCGACGGCGACGGCAGCGTCAACGCCTTCGACCTCGCCCTGCTGCTCGGAACGTGGGGCCCATGCGAGTAGCGGCGGTGCTCCCAGTGGTGATTCGGGCAGTGTTACAGTGCCCCATTTCCAGCCCATCTCGTTAGCGGCGTTGCGCTTCCAACGACTTTGGGTTCGTTTGGCCAATACGCTTTTCGCGAACGGGCCACTTCCCTCAAATTGTCAAAGAGCCGTCGGCGTTCCGCGCGCAGCGAGTCCGCGCTGGGGGCGCCCACTTGTATAACTTGCCCGGCGCTCTATTGAAGAAGTAGTCAGTACTCAGTAATCGGTAGGCAGTACCCAGCGCGCGCTACAGTCACGCAGCGCGGACGACAATCCCACCGCTTCACGAATCCCGCTTCACGCGTCTAGCGACGACCCGCAGGGGAGCGCGGGGAAATTGCGGATTGTAGATTTCGGATTGCAGATTGCGAATTCCAGAGAAGTGGTCACTCATTCTGTCTTATTTCGTACTTCGTCCTTCGTACTTCGCACTTACCTCATCCCCAACTACCAAGCAACATAGCCAGATCAAACGCATTTACGAACCCGCTGCCATCGAGGTCAGCGGGGCAATTTGCGGGTGGATCGGGGCAGGGGCCCCAGGAGCCCAGCAGGATCGCAAGATCGAAGGCCCCCACTTGGCCGTTGCCGTCGAAATCGGGCGGAATGGCGCACTCCGCCATCCCCGGCGGGTCGGCAGGGTCGGTCCAGGCGGCCAGAAACAGCACCCAGTCCGTACAGTCCACGCTGCCGGATTCGTCCATATCAGCCCAGGCGCAGCCGGCCCAGCCGCCGGCTTCGGTCGTGAGGCACTCTTGGAAAAAGTACAAATCGTAGAAATCAACCTCCCCATCCGAATTAAAGTCGCCTTCGTTGGCAGCGATTGTCCCCCAACGCACATAGTTCCAGCGCGTGCTGTTCGGCAGCCAGGAGGCCTTGGCGCGCATGTTGACGTTGGGGTTGAAAATCGGGTAGGGGCCTTCCGGGACGCCGGAGTCCACGATCTCGCCATCAATGAACCAGACGTACGATTCAGCCCCTACGAGTTCAAGTCTGTGGGTATGGGGCACGCCCGGTTCAATCGCGACAAAGACACTGGGAATCCCAGCGTCGCGATCCAGTTCGGCCAAATCGCTGGCAATGAAGAACCGGTAATTCACACCGCCCTGGCTCCATGCCGAAAACGCAGCTCCTCCTCCCCAGGGAAGCTCACTGGCGTCGGCGTCCGTTTCGACGACCCACTCCAGAAAGAAGGTCTCCACACCAATATATTCCTCCAGCGACCTCCGGTAGCTCGCC
>JADFRH010000153.1 GCA_022561415.1 Planctomycetota bacterium | reverse complement strand
GCGATTCGAGAAACTGGCCGTTAACTTTCATGGGATGCTTCAGTTGGCGATGATCCGCCGATACCTTAAAATACTGTTTTCAGACAGAGCCTAGTGCTCAGTCAGCCGTCCATTGACGGGTTGAAAACCGTTCGAACGGTGTGCCACTGCTCTTTGAGCAGTGCATGACCCTCGCGGCGTGATGATCGCTCAACACGGCTCGCAGAGCCGTGGCCCACGACCACGTCGATTCACCGTTGACAGAGCACTGGTGCTCTGAAGAAGAACACGTTATCGGACTTTGAAAGCATCTCCGTCACCTTCACCAGAGTTTTTCCCGATAGGTCCAGCGCGATCACAACCTAGTACCGGACTGAAGAAGCGCTCTAACCTATTGCAAAACAACTACTTACAGCGGATTACTTGCATGCCCATCCCCTCGTGGCGGGGCTTGGCAACGATCCGGTGGGTCCGATTAATCGAGCCATTTATCCTCGAAGAAAAATTGGAAAAGAACAAGTTTCCTCTTGCAACGTACGGCCAAGTCAGTAGAATGCTGAGACTGATGGATCGCACAAGCGGTGCAGGGATGCGAGACAGTCGCGTCGCGCGAGCGGATGCGGAAGGCATTTTGCGTGGGAAGTGAAGTGGTCTTATGAAGGCTCTCGGACTTTTAATCATACCCGTTGTTCTTAGCTTCTGCTGCGCCTCGGCGCGTGCGGATCTTACCGTTGGGCAAATCGGACCTGTCGAGTTCGGGAACAGTTATACCATTCCGGTATCGCTGCTTAACTCCGGCCTGTACGACTTGTTTGTGGTGGAAGTGGTCGGCGACACGTTTGAACCTACGCCGCTTGCCCCTGCCATTGTCGCATCACCCGGCACCTGGACGGGCACCTGGGTTTCGCCTACGTTGGTCTATGCGGCAGGACCGGTGTTTTCTGGCGACCTTGGTCTCGCTCTAACGTTCGACGGTGCCGCTCCGCCCACCACGGCTGGTATCCTAATGGTCAATTTTTCGGCGTTTACGCCGGGCGCTGAAAACGCTACTCACGCCGTCGGGTTGGTCTGGGATGGCGATGCGTTCGTGTTTACCACCGCAACCCTTACAAGCGTAACCCGTTCCGGTCTTGCGAGCCTTCCCGTACCGGGGGGGCTCTTCCTCGGAATGATCGGATTCGGCTTGGTGGGCTTAGCGAGGAAGCGTCTACACTAAGTTCAGGAAACGTTCGTCGCGCTGTGAAGAAGACGTCCCGGTTTTCGTTGGATTTGGTTGAGGGGTTCCGTTCATTTACGCCTCGGCCTGCTTGCTGTCAACGTTGTCCAGCGCCGCCGGCAAGAGGGGCATCTGTTTGTAGCCTCTGATTCGTCTGAACTTCCCTTTGTGCAGGCGCAGGCTTGAGGCCGCCCACCGCACTACCCGGTTCCTACCCTTCCAGTTCTTCACCCGCCTGAGCGGTAGGCCACCTTGTCGTACAAGGACTCGATCGGATTCGTGCTGCGGAACGATTGGCGAAGAAGTTCCGGCAGATGCGAAACGATCTGAGCTACGACGCCGCCAGTATCGTAACTGATAGTGACACGAAAGAACTCGTCGAGAAAGCTGAGGAGTTCTCAATCTGTGTCGACACCTGGCTCGAGACCGATGATCCCACGCTCGTTTGAGTCATGCCGCCTTGGTCTCGGGCTTCGCTCGCCGACAACACGTTAGACGCCAACTTTTGCCCAAAGCGAAGGCGCTCGTTCGGGCGGGGGGGTCCAGCACGCGGGGCATCTAGGTTCGTAGTTTTCGGGGCCGTCGGCCATGTTGCCGCCCACGATCGGGGTGAGACGCTGCGTACGACTCGCCACCGCATCACAGCGGGCACACGTCGCCTGAAGGAATACCGACTCGCCGGCGATGGGCCTCAGCCGCTCGAGAACCTCGAACGGTCTGCCCCAACTGTCCGGATCAAGCGACGTGAGAACGACCGCGAGGCCGCGCCTGGCGAGAATCCCGGTGACATCGACCAGATCGACGTCGAGAAAGTGGGCCTCGTCAATCGCCACCAGCTCTAGGCCTGGAGCAAGCCGCGAGAGAATCTCGCCGGCGGAGGTGACGGCGCAGGCAGGATAGGCCTTGCCCGCGTGCGATACGATCTCATTGCGGCTGTATCGAACGTCGACGGCGTGCTTGAACGCCGCGACCTTGGCCCGATCGTACGACGCGACGCGGCGGAGCAGCTCCGTCGTCTTTCCGCTGAACATGCACCCGGAAATCAGCGTGACCGGGCCACTGTTGGTCTTAGGGGCGCCGACCGGCGTGAATCGCTGCGACGTACGTTCTAGAGTGACCGCCCGCATCCGTGCGTTGGGGGAACCCTGCATGGGCGAATTGTGGTCGATTTCGACCCGGTTGTGAAGCGGGGCGCCGACACCGAAAACAGAACCTGTGATATCATTCGGATGGCGGCGTGCGAATGGGCGATTACTCCCGACGTTTCGAGCTGTTCGCCGCCGGGGCACTCATTCCGGCCAGCGAGGCCAACTCGGCTATCAGCGGGTCGTCCGGCTCCAGCTCGGCCGCTTTGGCAAGGACGCGGGCCGCACCGGTCATGTTGTCGGTGTAGTAGTGCATATAGCCCAGCAAGAACCAGAGATCGCCGTTTTGTTTCTCCCGCGCAGCCGCTTTCTTCAGCGCGTTGCGGTGTTTCGGGAAGTCGGCGCCGACTCCGTAAGCGCTGCGGATATCCATGGGTAGAAAGACAAGCCTGGGTTGCAACTCGAAAGCGCGATGGAGCAGGCGGGCGGCCGGAGCGTAGTCTTTGAGGGCGATCTGTGCGTGGGCTGCGCAGAGCCGAGAGGCGGGGTCGCCTTGGTTGAGCGTGGCCGCCAGCAGGAACTGCCTGGCCGCAAGCCCGTACTTCCCCGCCTCGAACGCCGCGTGCCCCGCGAGCATGGCCCCTTTGTACGCGGCCAAGCCACGCTGGGCCTGTATCTCGAGCCGCTCGGAGCCGCGACCATCGGCGAGCCCCTGCCGGTAGGCTCGCTCGATCTCCTCGTCGTGGACCCTGTCGAAGGCGGGCACGCCGAAACGGTAGCCCTCGCCCTGACGGTAGAACTGCGGGCGAAGATCGAAGCGACGTGGGTAGCGGCTCCGTGGCCGGCTTGCGTCGCGAGCGGCCTTGCGGCGCGGGTGTTCGGCCTTTGCGTCAGGGATCGTGGGCGATGGCTCCGAATCGCTCTGTGCGCGGACCCCGGCACTGAGAGAGAGCGCGAGACCGGCCACGAGCGAGCGCTTCACCAGGTAGCTGCGACGACCGAACATGTGTCCACCTGCCTTTCCTTGGGGTCCGAGGCGATGCGCTTTCACCGCTCAATACTTGTACGGGCGGCGGGGGCGAAGGTTTCAATCCCGGTCGGATTTCGACGGCGCCGTGCGCTCGATCGGCTGAGAAACGGAGATGAATCGGACTGGCCCGCGGATTGATGGGTTTCGTACGTCGGCCTTGGTCTAATTTGCAGAGACGGGCTCTGCGCCCAGGGCGATTCCCTCGAAGAGGGCCGAGCCGATTCTAACGTAGGTCGCGCCGGCCTCGATTCCGTATTCAAAATCCCGGCTCATGCCGAGCGAGAGCTCTCGAAAACCCGGGCCGCACGTACGCTCGCTCACGATCTCGTCGAACAGCTCGCGCACCCGTTCAAAGACGCGCCGCGCCACGTCGGTGTCGTCCGTCAAAGGCGCCATCGCCATCAGCCCGCGAACGTCGAGGTGGGGGAGCGATACGATCTGCTCGGCCAAGTGGGAAATGGCGGCGACGGCCACGCCGCTCTTGCCGGGCTCCTCGGCCGCATTGACCTGGAGAAGGATGGGAATCTTTCGATCGAGTTTCCCGGCCTGGGCGTCGATCTCCTCGGCCAGGCGGAGGCTGTCGACGGAGTGGATCATGTCGATCCACGGTAGGACCGTCTTGACCTTGTTACGCTGGAGGTGGCCGACCATGTGCCAGTGCGGTCGCATCGCCCCGCCGGGACTGCGCGACTTTCGGCTCAACGACTCGTTGACCGCGGCGGCGCGTTTTGTCAGCTCCCCAACGCGGCTCTCGCCCAGATTCTCGAAACCCAGGTCCACCATCGTTCGGATGATATCGAGGGTGGCATATTTGGTAACGGCCACCAGCTTGACGCTCTCGGGCTTGCGCCCCGCGCGGAGGCAGGCCTGCTCGATGCGGTGTTTCACTCGTTTCAGATTTTCAGAAAGTCTTCGGCGCATGACGGTGTGCAGTATAGCAACCTCTCCCGGATTGCGACAACGCGCGGGCGCGCTGGCTTGCTGCTGCTAACCTGTGAGTTGTTGTGACTCGCGTACGCGCCGAGATTCGGACATTGGACGATCGGACCGATTCGCGGCATGATGCAGACAGGCAATTCGAATCGCTGCCGGTGATTTGGTTCAGGTTGTAAGCACACGCGATACGTGTCTTCGATCCAGCGGCGCCGGGCGATTCACAAACTTTCAGCCAAAGGAGGCTCCGATCATGGCCCATGCCACGCGGAATTTGACCTGTGAAGCGATTGGTACGTTTGCGCTCACCTTCATTGGGGCCGGTGCGATCCTTACGACAACCTGGACCGACGGGCAACCGGGATTGGTCGGCATCGCGCTTGCGCACGGACTCATATTGGCGATTGTCGTGTCGGCGACGATGAACATCAGCGGCGGACACATCAATCCCGCCGTTACCGTGGCCATGATCGTCACGCGCCGAATCGAGGCAGGAGCGGGAATCGCCTACATCGTGGCTCAATGCGTGGGCGCAACCATAGCAGGCGTCCTGCTGGCGGTCATCTTCGGATCCTTGGGCGATGCGGGCGGAGCTATGACCGGGTCCGCGGCGATCGACGCATGCAAACTGGGAACACCGAATTTCGGGACGGGCGTTTCGACGGGTATGGCCGTAATCGTCGAAATCATTCTGACCTTTCTGTTGGTGTTTGCCATTTTCGGCACGGCCGTCGATGAGCGGGCACCGAAGATCGGTGGCTTTGGCATCGGGCTGACGGTCAGCGTGGATATTCTCATGGGCGGACCCATCACGGGCGCGGCGATGAACCCGGCTCGGACGCTGGGGACGCTCCTTGGCGGCGGCAACGCGACCTCGTCGCTTTGGTCTCAGCACTGGGTCTACTGGGCCGGTCCGATCATCGGTGCGGTCCTCGCGGCGGTAATCTACGACGCTTTTATTATGTCGAAGACGCCGAGTTCTGATTAGCCGCTTGGACTATCCCGAGATGTGCCGAGGGGTGCAGATGGATTGCCAACGCGCTCGTTGAGCGCTGCTACCGTGGCGCAAGGCGGCACGGCCGACCGCTCATTGGGATCCTTGGTCCGACGCTGTGTCGGCCGGCTCGCGATCGGCCATCTTGGAGCGAATTTCCTCAACGAGTTCCGGCACCGGTACGTCGCGGCTGAGAAAGCCGACGGGCGTGTTCTTGCCGATCGTAAGGAAGCCGTCGCGTTCGACCTTGCCGAAGATGCGCTGGAGCGTGCCCGCCAGCTCGCCGACGCGTTCAAGCGCCAGCACGGCCGCTTCGTAGAGGCGGTCGTCGTTCACGAACCGACCGGCCGATCCTTCGCCCGATTCGATGTGGCGCAGCAGACGGGCGAGCGTCGAGAGCCCGTCGTCCAAGCTCCCCAGCGAGGTATTGAGCGCGACGAACGACTTGTCGAGATTTTCCTTCGTGTCTTCGATGCCGGCGTTGAGGTTCTGACTCGTTCGCCGAGTCTCGGCCTCAAACGCGCTGATCGCTTCGCGCAGCCCGGTGGCGGCCTCGTGCAGGTCACTCAGTGCGCTCTTCACATCGCCCTGGACGGTCTCGTCGGTGACGATCGCGTTGAGCCCCGCGAGCAGATCGTCGACGCGTTCGATGACGGTGGCGACGGTCGGGTGCGCCTGATCCGCGGGGGTGTCGGGGTTATCGACGTCGGCGGCGCTACGGGGCTGCGTCAGCGCGGAGATATTCTCCATGACCGGGGTGGTGGCGGCCGCCGTCGACCCGATGTTTTGGATCGCGGTTTCGATGGACGTGATGAACTCCGAACTGATCAGGTCGCCGAATGCGCTGCTCATGGTGCCCGGAATGTCGGCGAGCTCTCGATCGAGCGGTTCGACTCCGCCGACCGGCTCGCAAATGATGTCAACGTGGCCGGAGCCGAACCCCAGCGTCGCACCGTAGACCCGCGCGACCGCACTCTG
>JADFRH010000152.1:1529-6232 GCA_022561415.1 Planctomycetota bacterium | reverse complement strand
CATGGACGCGGCCAACCGCTTCTTGCGCGAGACCTTCCTCTCGCGCTGCCCCGAGTCGGCTGTCGTCGCCCGTTGGCGTCGCTGAACCGGACCGGTCTGCTTTGCCTGAGCATTGTTCGATGCGGGTTCACGCACGAAAAAGTAGTAGCCGCCTGCCCCGAGTGCGAAAGCCGCCAGTACCGCGATGAGCACTTTCTGCCTTTTCTGTTCATCCACGAGCGACAACTCCTACAACACGACAGAGGGCGATAACCCCACCCCATTCACAATTCGGCAGTTTCCCAAGACGCGCACCCAGCGTCAAGCGGCCAGCAGGCACCCTACGTCTAGCGGCGTAGAGCCGCTGCCACCTTACTACACCTTAGACGCGGGTGACCCGCAAAAGTTCGACCCAGTTCACAGAACGCGAAATTTACACTCACACCGTACCGTGGCGCTACACGCGGCAGGCTACGCTCGCGTCCGGGGGCGTGGCATCCGATCCCTGGCCATCGTGCGTTGACGGTCGGGTCCGACCTGATAGGCTCCCGCGCAGTTCTGGAAGTCGATCAAGGAATCTCCGCCGGCGGCCTACGGGCCAGTGACGGTTTGAGGTGGGAAGCGCGCCGGAATGATAAAACTCGGATTCAGTTCGCTGGTTTGCCCGGGATGGACGCTGGAGACCATCGTCACCAATGCCGCGGCCATGGGATTCGACGGCGTCGAGCTTCGCGGTATACGCGGCGAACTCGAGCTCCCGTTGGTATCGGAGCTGGCCGGCAACCCCGACCGGACACGCACGCTTTTCCAAGACAACAACGTGCAACTCGTCTGCCTGGGCGCGTCCGCCACGCTCGACGCGAAGGATCCCCGCAAGCTTGCCAAGAGTAAGGCTACCCTGATTGAATTCATCGAACTGGCCGAAGCCGTCGCCTGTCCATTCGTACGTTTCTTCCTAGGCGAGGTCGGGCGTTTCGACCGCCGCAGCTCGGTGCTCGCACGTGTCACCGACGCACTCTGTTCGCTCGCACCCATTGCGCAGCGACACGGCGTTACGCTACTGGTCGAGAACGGTGGCGACTTCCCCGGCAGCGGTGATCTCTGGCATCTGCTGGATGCCGTTGGGCACCCGTCCGTCCTATGCTGCTGGAACCAATGCCATGCCCTGACTACGGGCGAGCGACCCACCAATTCGATCCCGCGACTCGGCAACAAGATCGGACTGGTGCATCTGTGCGACGCGGCGTTTGACGAGCGGGGGGTGCTGATGGAATATCGCCCGCTGGGCGAGGGCAACGCCGAGATCGCCACCCAAGTCATGCTGCTCAGAGGCCAGGTCTATTCGCGGTACGCTGTCTTCGAGTGGCCAAAGCTCTGGGACAGCTCGCTTCCCGACCCCGAGACCGTTTTGCCGACCGCAGTGAAGTTTCTTCGCGAGCGTGTCGAAGAAAAGCAGGCGGTTCTATCGGCCTACAAAGGGGACAAGTACGCCCCCCGCTACGCCTCACCGCCGGTCAGTTAGCATCGGACATGGCGACGACAACACTGTGGCCGACCCCGGCGTGACCGAAGGGTATGAGGCTCCAGAAACTCCTCCGATGACCGAATGTGCTGAAAGTCTAATGGCCGCTACGGCTCCGGGTTACGCCATTCCAACCCTGATCGGGCTGGTGGGGCTCGGGCTGGTCGCGCGCCGAAGGCTGCCGCAACTGGTGGTCGGACTCTCATTCGTGTTGGCGATCAGCCTGGCCTCTTCGCTGGAGCTGATCCAGCGCTGGCCGACCTCGGCGGGCATCGCCCAGGACATCGCACGGACCTGCGGAATTCTCTCCTTCGTCTGGTCGGTCTGTGCGTCGGCCATGGTCCTACGCGGACGGCGTCAGCGCCCGCGCGACGACGCGCTGAAAGGCTTTGCGTTTCTTACCTATGTGGTCTCCCTGCTGCTCGGCGTCGTGGTCGTGGTCATTCAGTCAATCGTTCTGATGATCCGGATCATCTACGTCGCCATTGACTTGATGAACGGCTACCCGTTCAGTGGAGTTCGCGAGTACGGATTCGGCGACGCGGGTTTGTGGAGTCTCGCTTTCGTCGGTGTGGCCGGAACGATTTCACTCCTCTCGACCGGTGACCGGCGGCTCGGTGCGTCTCTGTTTTGGGTACTCGCGGTCTTGGGGACCTGGGCATCCCTTCTAGCGCCGGTGCTACGGCCTACCCCCTCCGGCGGTTTCGTCAGAACGCAGGCCACGGCGGTCTGGCTTATCGTGCTTGCAGTTCTGGTCATGGTATCCGTGTGCGTTTCGGGCTGGGTCGATCGCAAACCACTGCGTGATCTCATGAGTTCTCCGCTACGCGACGATGCCGAAATCGCGAACGCGACACCGGGCTGGGGGGGGCTGGCGCTGAGTATCACACTCGTCTCCCTGTTCATTCTTCTCTCGAGTTGCTATCACCTGCTCGTGCCGGTCGAGTTCGATCTCACCGGACCGCTCCTCGGTGGTCTGATCGTAGCCGTGTCGACGGCGTTCTGTGCTCTGTCGTGTTTGGTGATGTTCCGCCGCACCGGGCAGGTGTATGCGGCCGAAGCCGCGATGGGGCTGGCGACGTTCGCTGTGTGCTCGTTGGCGGCGCTGAGCGTCTGCGGCGGGGATCTTCCGGCGGCCGATCGATACCCCCTCCTGTTTACCGCGGTGATCGTCGGATTCGCCGCGTCGACGGCCCTTTGGGTGCAACTCGCGTCGGTCGGTAGGAGACACCGCGACAGCGGACGAATCGAGACCGTAGCGGCCCGGCTTTTTCCGCAGTTCACCCGGTTCGCGTTCCTCAGCGGGGCGCTGGGGCTGCTCGCGAGTTCGGTGCTGGCCATCTGGCCCAGACTGCCGACCATCGCCACGATGGATGACACCCTCGGTCGGGTCACGGCCGGATTCGCGGCGAATCTGCTTCTGCTGTTGACCGCGCTATGGAGCGCCCGGCGGCTGCGCCGGCCGACGTTTCACATGCTGGCCATTCTGACGGTCCTCTCGTGCGGCGCCTTCATCCTGGCCCGCATCCTGCCGCTGACCGCAAAGTACGGCTAGCGCAAGTTCTCGTTCCCGTCCCGGCGCGCCGGGATCGAAACCCGGTTCGACACCGAACATCGCGCGGGACAATCTCTGTAGCCAAGCAAGAAATGGAAGAATGTCCGCAACCGAAACAGCGTCGCCCGAACAATCGTCGGCCGACCCGCCGCTCACAGACGACTTCATGATTTGATTTTCCGCCGCACGGCGCTACGATGGAGGCAGAGGTTTCGGGCAGGAAAAGGCCTGTTCCAGGCGGAGAAGATCGTAATGCCGAATGCACCTTTGTTGGCCATCCCGGTCTTCAATGAAGAAAAGTATGTCGTCCGCGTAATCGACGAGGCCTCGAAATTCGTGCGGGACATACTGGTCATCGACGATGGATCGACGGACCAGACACCGCGCCTGCTGCATCGGCACGACGCAATCAACATCATCACCCATCCGGAGAACCGCGGCTACGGCAAGAGCCTGGCCGACGCCTTCGACTTTGCGCAGCGACGCGGCTACGAGTGGCTCATCACCATGGATTGCGACGAGCAGCACGAGCCGGCGCGCATTCCCGAGTTCATCGAAACGACGCGGCAAAATGACGCGGACATCATCAGCGGAACACGCTACCCGCCCGGGCTCGCCGTGGAGGCGTCCGTTCCCGCAGACCGTCGAAGAATCAACCTGCAGATCACGACCATGCTCAATCGGCGGCTGGGCCTCAACATCACCGACGCCTTTTGCGGCTTTAAGGCCTATCGCGTGTCCGCCTTACGGCATTTCGACATCACCGTTCCGGGCTATGCCATGCCCATGCAGTTGTGGGCACAGGCGGCACGGGCCGGGCTGAGAATCCGCGAGATACCGGTCCGTTTGATCTACAACGACCCGGATCGGCATTTCGGCGGACTGCTCGACGATCCGAGCGTCCGCCTTCAGCACTACCTCGACGTCTTCGAGGCGGAACTGGCCGCACGCTGCGCATCGCATGAGCCGTCAACAGCAGGCTGCGCTCAATCCTGAGCCGCAGGCGGGTTCCGTGCGGAGTTTCTCCGCTGTCTTTCGTGGTGCTCGATCGATCAACGCTATAATCGCTGCCGAGATGCTCGACTTTTCCAGATTGCGCGTTCCCGCCTCACACGGGGACGTTCTGGTCGAGCCGTGCCCCTCCGACTGGCTGGATGCCGCGTGCGAGAACCATGAATCTCTAAGCCACGCGGACACGCTGATCCTCGGCTCGCCCCTCTCGCATTGGCGCCGACACGCGCGCGAGGAAGTCGTCGGCCGTGGAGACGCCCTGGTTTTCGTGTTCGGCCATCAGCCGGAGCTGTTCCACCCCGGCGTGTGGGCCAAGCGTGTGGTCGCCGCACGTGTGGCCGCCGTCGCGAAGGGCGTCACCCTCAATCTCGTCGTCGACAACGACGCCCCTCATCAGGCGGTACTGGACGTTCCCACAACAGCGGACGGATGTGTGACGCTGCGCCAGGTGACCATCCCGGGCCTCGCATCGGCATGTCCCTATGAATACACGCCGCGCATGTCGAGCGAAGTGATTGCGAACTTTGAACAGACGATTCGGTTGGCGATGGGCGAGCGGTTCGGGAACTCCCAGGTCCACGCATTCATTAGGGGAATGCCGGATCGACGGGATGCGACTGATTGGGTCGATCAGAT
>JADFRH010000152.1:0-1519 GCA_022561415.1 Planctomycetota bacterium | reverse complement strand
CGGCCGCCGTCGATTCGCAGTTCGGCATTTCAGTTCTCCAGCGCCGCGTCAGCCGTCTGGCCTCCGGTCCGCTGCTGGTGGACATGCTGCTCAACGCCGGCCGCTTCGCCGAGAGTTACAATGCGGCGCTGGCCGCGTACCGGCGAGCCTACCGCGTTCGAGGCAACCAGCGACCCATTCCGGACCTTCACGCGTCACCGGATCGGTGCGAAGTTCCGGTATGGGCGACGCGGGCCGATGAGCCGCGTCGCCGCTTGTTCGTGAGCCGAGTCGGTTCGTCACTGGTCCTTCACGCCGGTCAGACTCCGATCGGCGAACTGCCCGTTGATTCTCTCGCAGACCCCGGCGATTGGGCAGGCCTGCTCGCAGAGCTCGACGGATGGAACCTGCGACCCCGTGCGCTGGCGCTGACGATTTGGGCCAGGCTGCTGCTGGGGGACCTGTTCATTCACGGGATCGGAGGCGCGAAGTACGACCGGATCAGCGACACCATCATGGCTGATTACTACCGCGTGACGCCTCCGCACATGGTCTGCGTCTCCGCGACGCTTCACTTGGACCTGCCCCATCGCGAGGTGTCGGCCGCCCGGGTCAGGTCGAAGCGGTGGGCGGTTCGCGACCTGACCTACAACCCCCAGCGCCACCTGGCGCTCGGAGCCGAGCTGGCGCCGCTCATCGAGCAGCGGTCCGAGGCGATTCGGGAGACGGAAGCGCTCCGATCCGCTCCCCGCACCGATCGCGTCGCCCGCCGCGTCGCCTTTGCCAAGATTCGACGGATCAATCAGGAGTTGCTGGATGCCAGCGCCGGCGAGGTGGAGCGCAGACGGACCGAGCTGTTACAAACCATGCAGCAATTCGAGCAGGGCCGAATCGCCCGTGGCCGTGGGTATTTCTTCGGGCTGTACGACGACAAAGCGATCGAAACGATGCTCGCGGCGCTTCCCTCCGAACGGGAGTTTCGGGTATAGTTCCCGGCGGGTGAATGCTCCGCGAGGCCGATTCTCTCGATCCAGGTTGCTCGGTGTGTTCATGTCCCGTTGTTTCGCGAGAGGCTGCGGCAAAGGAGAAAATGATGAGCGAGGAAAACACGGGTGGCGGTCTGCACATCGATTCCGATTGGAAGACCGAGGCCGCGCAAGAAAAAGAGCCGAAGGTTGTTGTCCCACAGATACAGGTAGTCAAAGGGTAAGGAGGAGATAGTGGAAATCTTTTGGGGTTTTCTTGGATTAGGAGTATTAGCCTTCCTAATGGCTGCAGGACTAGCTCTTATAATCTATGCGGATAGTAGGTAATGAGCTGGAACCCACTCAAGATAGCCTACCCCTCCGGTCCTAACTGCAACGGCTGCGCCTTCCGGGAGACAAGCATAGGCTTCGCGGTTACCCAAGGGATAAAGTTCGAGTACGCTAGAGAGAGCGGAGGGACAGGGCACTGGGTTCAGTACGAACCTGGTGCCCTTTTTGCGTCTGCCAAGTACATGGCAGTGCTTGAGTCTTTGGGTAAGGATGAAGCTAGGCAA
>JADFRH010000151.1 GCA_022561415.1 Planctomycetota bacterium | reverse complement strand
TTTCATACGCTCGCTTGACGTGAGGATGAACGATATCAGCGATACCGACGCTGTTTTCGTGAATCCGCCTGAGGGCAGTGAAGCGGAGCGAACCCGAGTCGAGCCCGGGGATGTACTGCTCACGATTACCGGATCACGGATCGGAAGAGTTGCCCCAGTCCCAGCAGGTATGAGCGAGGCGTACGTAAGCCAGCATGTAGCCATCATTCGTCTCAGCCGGGGGATCCGTCCACGTTTCGTGTCAATGTACATGACCGACCCTCGTGGCGGCCAGCATGAGATTCGACGAGTGCAATACGGCCAAACGAAGCCGGGTCTCAACCTGACCCAGATCCGGAAGTTCCGAATCTTAGTGCCACCGCTCGCCGAGCAAGATCGTTTCATCGGGATCTGGGATCGCTGGGGACAATTCGCCAAGCGGCAGGGGGACGCAGGCCAAGCAGACAGTGATCTCTTCTCCTCTTGTGTTCGGCGGGCGTTTAGGGGAGAGCTCTGATGCAAGAGGTTGACGGGCCAGCAGACAATGGCACGACGTTGGGGAGGCATCGATGAAGTACTGGCTGCAGGTCTACTCGGAAGAGACATGGGACGAGTTTTGCCGATCAAACCAGGGGACGACCGCCTTCAAGGGTGGTGGCTGG
Source organism: Planctomycetota bacterium (assembly GCA_022561415.1). The sequence continues at coordinate 5,659 of JADFRH010000151.1, read as the reverse complement.
TCGCAAGCCCGGAAGTTCGCGGTCGGGGACGTGTTGCTCTGCTATGTGAAAGGCTTTCAGATTTGGGTTGGGATCTTAGAGGTTCGGGAAGAAGCTCATCTCGACAAGACCTCGATTTTTGGAAGCGATGACCTTCCGGTCCGCCTCACTGTCGAGCCCCGTGAGGTGCTCGCATTCGACAACGGCATTTCTGTGAAGTCTCTCGTTGGTAGGGTGAGTTTTCTCGAACCACTACCCGTCCGAAAAAACTGGGGCCACTTTGTTCGACGATCACCACGATTGATGCTTTATCGCGACGGGCAGGTCATCGCATCCGCGATTCGCGAAGCGGCGAGAAGTTCGCAAACCGGCCCAAGCGAACGAAGGGTACCATCCGGACTCGTTGTCGTTGGTCCCGTCGTGTCAGAACTCGAAGCTCGACGTTTGGTCGACGTCCTTGCCCATACTCTCGGACTTACAATCAAGTTGCAGCGTACTCCGACCAGCTTCGCCGACTTACGCGACACCGTCGCCGTGCTGTCTTACTTCGATGAGCTTGCGGAAGAATGGCTGCACGAACTGCTCAGATCCCATCCGCTCGAATGGCGATATCAGCCTGCACGACTGCGATATGTTTCAGGTCGATCGCCGCTACTCTTGGGAGTCGAAGTTTCAGCAGGATGGGTGGGAGTGTACCTTGCGATCATCGCTTTGTCGCTTAACACGTACGAAAAATGGCCAAGATACATGGAGAGATTTCGCGAGACCAGAACCAACCTTGCAGAGCTCGTGAATCGTCTTGGCGGACTCAAGCGGGCTAGCCGTGATCGTGCGATTCAGATGAGCGATAGATTTCTACACCTACTCGATGAGTACCCTCGATTCCAGTCCGGACGCATTCAGCAAATTATCCGATCTGCCCGTAGATGGTTGTTTGGGGAACATGGTGAACTGCCGACGATCGAGGAAACGGACGCTGATGACGAAAATGCTGCGTGTGATGATTAGAGATCTCCCATATATCGAGAGATGGGGCGTGCTCGTGGAATCAGGCACGGCCACGTCGGCTGGAGTAGCTTGTTCGTCACTCGGCGATGAAACCAGTAAACGAGGAGACCGCAATGCTCCGCGTGGATCGTAGTAGGAAGGAACTACAGAAGCTGGATCAACCAACGCTACCCGAGGTCGGCTGGAAGGAACGCGAAGACCTCCAGCGGATGATCCGCAACAGCCCCGACGCTTTCTTCGCGGAGATGGGCGAGCAGCTCATGCTTGTCGGCGAGGAGATCCGCCCGGCTGAATTCGTGGACGACCGCATCGACTTGCTGGCGATCGACAAGGAGGGGGCGTCAGTCGTCATCGAGCTGAAACGCGGCACCAACAAGCTTCAACTCCTCCAAGGTCTCGCCTACGCCGCGATGGTCTCGAAGTGGGAGAACTCCCGGTTTCTTGCGGAGCGGCAACGATTGACCGGCGGATCGGCCGAGGATGTCGAAAGCGAAGTTGAGGGTTTTCTCGTTGAGGACACCGACGAACTCAACCAGTCCCAGCGGATCGTGCTCATGGCCGAGGACTTCGATTTCGAGGTGCTGATCGCGGCCGAGTGGTTGACTGAGTCGTATGCGATGGACATCCGGTGCTATCGCCTGCGGATTTCCACGGATGGGTCAAACGAGTTTCTCAGTTGCACCTGCATCTACCCGCCGCCGGAGATTACTCAGCATGTACGGCGTCGTGGGAGTAGGAGAGAGGGGGCCAGCAAAATGAAGTGGTCCGATTGGGAGGAAGCTCTGTCGACCGTGAAGAACGAAGCGGTCGCCGACTTCTTTCAGCGAGAGTTGGCGGCCGGCCGTGACAGCTATCTTCGAAAGCGAATCCTGCACTTTCAGGTTAAGGGCCGGCGGCGGCTTTGGGTTGCGGCCCGCCGAAACGCGGCGTATGTTTGGCAGGGCCACCGATTCGACGGCGACGAAACGCTCTGGACCGAGAAGATCGGCGAGCATATCAAGGTCGAGCCGGTGAAGCGGGACTCCTGCCTGCGGTTCTTCCTCAGCAGCGGCGACGACTTCACTCGATTCGCTGAGATTGTTGAGCAGGACCTGCCCAAGGTCGAGTTTCTCCGGCGCGGCGACGTGCCGGAGACCCAGGAGGACAACGAAGAACCGTAAGTAGCGACCCGATCCTTGCCTACTACGGACACGCGCCGCCGCCGAGGCACGCGAAGAACGGGTCGATGTCGGCTCCGTTAACGAGTCCGTCGCCGCTCATGTCGGCGAAGCTCAGGCTGCACTCTGGAAACGCGGCACCATACCCCGCCGGGTCGCCCAGCGCAAAGAAGAACGGATCGATGTCGCCGCCGTTGAACGCGCCGTCACAATTCAGGTCGCCGTGCTGGCCGCCGACGACCCACACATTGTCGATCGCAGCGAGGGCGCCGTAGGGTTCGAAGTCCGTAAGACTGGTACGGATCGAGCGCAACTCGGCGCCCGCCTCGAGTGGAAAGGCCCCGGAAAATGCGAGCACCCCGTCGAGCCAGATGATCCATCGTTGACGAGCGAGATCAACGCCGACCGCTACGGCGACGGGCACGCCCAATTCGTACGTTCCTATCCGTACCGAGTAGCCGCCCACACCGCTCACTTCGGCATGGATCGACCTATTCGCGAGGAATCGGATCGGGCGAACAGTTGGCGCGTCAAAGAACACCGTAAAGTGAGTGTTCGGCTCGTCGACGAAGGCGACCAGCACGTCGAACTCGACGAAATAAGCCGGATAGCTAGTCGGGAAGCCGCGTGCGCCCGTTAGGCGGAATTCCAACTGGGAAAGCCAGCCGGTGGTATCGACGGCGAATGCGACTGGTTGCGCGTCCAAGGCGCCCAGCTTAGCGACCACGATTGGCGGCGTATGGGAGACCATCGTCGGACCCGCGCGCGGGGCGGAGCCCAGGTCAATGACCGGCGCTTGGCCCAGCCTGTGCGGCGGCGTGCCGAAGTCGACGTTGTAGAGCAGGGCCGCGTCGGAACGACTTCCGCCGATCAGACCGACCGAGAGCGCCAAGAAAAACGCCACACTGTTTGTTCGCTTCTTCCCGCTCATTGTAAGCCTCTAAATTGGTTGTAGCCCACCGCCCCAGTATAGCAGGCTGGACGTTCGTTTGGTGCAGCGTTTTGGCCCAATCCCATTTGCGGTCGCTCTTGATCCGATCGGCCCAGGTCGACGCGGCGGACAGCGACCCGTCACCCTCGCTCTCGAGCAGCTTCGCGACGGCGGCCTTGGCCTCGGGCGTCAGGTAGCTCCAGGCGATCGCGCCGACGATCCGGTGCCCCTCGTAGCCCCAACCGGCACACAACAGGGCCAGCAGGCAGGTTAGGAGCATCGCGGGCCTGATTCGTTTCATGGGCGGAATCCTCCGGGGCCTCGGGCAGCGTGTACCCGGTCAGGCTACCGGCCGACTCCGCCGGCGTCGAACTCGCCTTGGCCTCAAGGACAGTTCCCGCCGAGGCACGCGAAGAACGGGTCGATGTCGGCGCCGTCGAGCCGGCCGTCGCCGTTCATGTCGCCGTTGAGGATGTTGCAGTTCGGAAACTGCGCCGCGTAGGCCGCCGGGTCGCCGAGCGCGAGGAAGAAGGGGTCGATGTCGGCACCGTTGAACGCCCCGTCGCAGTTCAGATCGCCCTTGAAGAGGTGCATCACGCGCATAAACCAGACGTCCTGCTCGCCGTTGAACGTGGCCGCATACGCGATGTTCACCGAGCCGTCCAGCGAGATGATCTGGGTGTAATCGCCGATTTTCTGCTGCACTGGGAAGCCGACCGTGGTGTCGAAGGCGTCGCTGAGCCGTTCGTTCGGCGACCAGCTCAAGCCACCGTCGGTCGAGAAGCTGTAGTAGAGTGCCGAGAGCTCGTGCTGCGGGTCGTCGCGGGTATCGTACCAGGCCGCGTCGATGCGGCCGTTGGGCGCGACGTCCATCGCGACCATCCACTGCACCGCGCCGCTTCCCACCGGATCGTCGTTGACGCGCATTCCGGTTTGCCAGGTAAAGCCGCCGTCGGTGCTGCGGGCCAAGTAGATGTCGGCGGTGTCGTTGCGGTCGTCGGCCCACATGCAGTAGACGTCGCCGCGGCTGTCGGTGTCCGAATAATTGACGCCGAGCCAGATCTGATGAAAGCCGGACGGATTGAGCGAGATGAATCCGGGGTCGTTGCCGTCATCGATCTTGACGTCGAGGCCGTTGACGCCGCCGGACCCCAGTGCGTCAAACGTAGGGGTCACATTCGGATCGTTGACGTTCGTGGATTTGGTCACGTAGATGGAGTTGCTGGAATAGTGGCGCCAGGCGGCGTAGAGCTCGCCGTGCGGGGCGACAGCGAAGTGGAGCATGAACTGGCGTCCGCCGCGGTCCGCGATACGCACCGGCTCCGAGAACGTTTGCCCACCGTCGGTGGAGCGGACGAAGACGTGATGGTCAGTTCCCTCGAGCTTCGACCAGCCGCCGTAGATGTGACCATCGCCCATGCCGCCGGTGCGGTCGATCACCATCCATTCCTTGTCGCCGGCGACGGCGGGTTCCTGGACCTGTGTCGGAATGTCCCAGGTCATCCCGCCGTCGTCGGAACGATAGACGTGGTGGCTGGTCGGCGGGTTGGGACGGAAGACCTCGCTCCAATAGTAAAAGGCGCCATCAGCGTCCACGGCCAGCACCGGGTCGGTCTGCTCGGAATTGGGCGGCTTGTTGGGCGGCGGATCGAGCGTCCCGCCGTTGATCCAAGTGGCGCCGCCGTCACGCGAGTACGCGTAGCCCGCATATCGACTGTCGGAGCTGATGGTCGGGAACTGCCGCCAGCCGATCACCATGACGCCCGGATTGACCGGGCTGATGGCCAGCGTCGGCTCGTTGGCGGCATCGTCGACGATGTTCTGGCCGTTCGAGTCGGTGTTGACTTGGACACCCGTTTGCGCCGCCGCTACGGCGCACCACCAAACGGCCGAGACGACGACGAACGTTGATCGGACGGCTCGCCACTGGCGCATGCTCTCACCCTCCATATGCCATGCTCGCGGAAACGGGTTTCGCAACCCAACGCAACCATCATTTTGCCCTTGGGCGGGCGAAAATACAATGAAATAGTGCGGGCATGGAGCGATACGGGCACAGGGGCGCTACGGTTGCGCCCGCCTGACGCGATCGACAGCCGGACACGCCAACGCCGGTCGCTTGGGGTGTGCACAGGACGGCGGACGGCGGACGCGGTACAATGCGCTCTCCGGCCAGCCGAGCGCGACAACCTGTGCACCACTTTCCAGCGTTGCGCCGGCCAGCCGATTCTGGCCGGGGGCGGTGTGTTTTTTGTTTGAGGGGATGAAGCGCCGCCGTTCCCGGTTCTGTGATTCGCGCACGGGCGGTGCTTCACGCCCGTAGGCCCGGACAACGTAGCCCGTCCGTGCGTTCTCTCGCCATAACGCAACCGATCGCCGACAATCCCGCCATGAAGCCCCGTCGCCTGCGCCGGTTCGTCTTGATCGTCGGCACGACGCTGTCCGTGCTGATCGTGGTGGCGTTCGTCCTGTCGGCGTGGTGGGCCTTTGCGCTTCAGGCGCCCACGCAGTACGGGCCAGTCATGGTCGTCCGCGATGGGGGGGTCGTAGTGTCTTTGATGCGACTGATGGACGAATGGGTGTA
>JADFRH010000150.1 GCA_022561415.1 Planctomycetota bacterium | reverse complement strand
CTGGAGCGTCGTAGGTGTAACCTAGAAACTGGTATGAAACCGGGGGGAAGGCCACTTCGACAATCCACACTTGATCATTCGATGGGCTGAGTTAGTTACTTGCTCCATGACCATTACGTTGTAGCGATTCCAGCGTGCGGGATAGCTCGGCCACTCTGTTCTCGAGGGCGGCTACGCGATCCGAGAGTCTGGACGTGTCGACTGTTGCTTCCGGGTGCATTTCGTTTGAATCGACGATGGCATCGGGGATCGGCGATTCAACTCGTTCGGTGACGCTCGAATTCTCGCAGGCGGCAGCATCCTCCCCCAGCAAATGCCGAAACCGTGTTGTTGATCGGCCCGGCTCTCTGGGTAGTTCTTCGGCGAAGGGGATTTCGTAGGCGGCGAGTGCGTTGAGTACGGAATGCACGGCCGGGAGGTCGGGGATGGGGGTCATGCGCGATCCGCGCGTGCGAAGTTCACCGGCCGTCTGGCTACCCCTCAACATTAGCTCGGCCATGACCGCCTGCTCGCGGCGGTCCCAGTGGAAACGCTCGACTACGTTGTGCTCGAACCGGTTGGAGCGGGCACCCATGCCCACGGCCGCTTGCTTCACGAGATTCTTGTTCGCCAACGTGTGCAGCGCCCGGCTCACGTCGCCCTCGCTGTGTTCGACCACCGGCTCGCGGTTTTGCTTTTGATTCGCACCCAGCAGCACCGCGTTGATCGTCAGCGGGTAGCTGCCGGCCTGCGACAGGGACTTCTCGATCAAGACCCCCAGCACGCGGAGTTCAACGTCGTTTAACGTGATCGACATGTGTATCTTGGCTTTCGACGCGACGAAGACATGGCGGCGCTGCGCTTGACCATGCCACCCGAACTCTTCACTATCGACTCTTCACTGAAGACTGATAACCGACAACTTTCTTCCCAACTCTTCACTCTTCACTAACCACTCTTCACTTCTTCCTACTTCTCCAACCGTCGCGGACTGGCCACTTGCTTCGCCGCCGCCTCGGCCGCACTTCGCAGGAGAATTGCCACCGTTACCGGTCCGACCCCGCCCGGCACCGGCGTCATGAAACCGGCCACCTTCTTCACTTCGTCGAAGGCAACGTCGCCGACGATCCGGGTTTTTCCGTCCGGGCAGTTGATGCGGTTGATTCCCACATCGATCACGACCGCACCGGGCTTGACGTCCTCGGCGCGGATCAAATCGGGCTTGCCCACCGCGACAACCAGCAGGTCGGCGTTCCGTGTGTGCTCGGTCAGGTCGCGCGTGGCGATGTGGCAGCAGGTCACGGTGGCCATCTTCTGCAAGAGGAAAAGCGACACGGGTTTGCCCGCGATGCCTCCCTGCCCCACGACCACCGCGTTGAGTCCGCGCGGCTCGACGTTCGCCTCTTTGAGAATCTCCATGACGGCCAGTGCCGTACACGGCGCGATGATCGGGCTGTCATAAAACAGCAGCCCGATGTTGGATGGATTGACCCCCTCGACGTCTTTGTAGGGGTCGATGTGATACTGCACCGCGGGCGTGTCCACGGCGGCGGGCAGCGGGAGATTCACCAAGATGCCGGTGACTGCGGGGTCGGCGTTGAGCCTGCGGATCAGCTCGACGATCCGCGACTCGTCCGCCTCCTCGTCGAGCGTGTGAAGGCGGTATTCAATGCCGACGTCTTCGCAGCGCTTCCGCTGCGATCGCGCGTAGATCTTGCCCACATCCGGATCGCCGACCATCACCGCGTCGAGGCTGACGCGCACGCCCTGGTCGCCGAGGCGCCGAACCTGCTCGGCCGTCTCTTCCTTGATGCGTTCCGCGAGTACGGCTCCGTCGATGATGTTTGCGGCGGTCATGGTGTGTGTTACGGGTCTCACTCGGGTGTCAATGGCAACCGTCAGCGGGGTCGCCTACAAACGATACGTGCTCGTCGCTTAGGTGGCAGCCTGTTGAAGTCGCAGAATGGCCGGCACCGATACGACGGACCAATAGTACACGAAAACTGCGGAGCCGATAACGGCCGCTGCCGGCACGACGACTTTGACGCGCCGAAGCGTCCGAGCGAACGTCGCCGCCCGTGCGGGGTCGCCCGCGAGCGATTGGAGAAATCGAATCCGGAACCCGATCGACGAGTGCCGCCAGCTGTTCTCTTCGTGAGGAATGCCGTTCAACACGGCCACCCGATCGAGGGCGGAGGTGAATATCGAGGCGCCGGTCGCACAGACGCGGTTCTTGACATCAGGTGGCGCCGGCTCGTCGAGATGCACGCTGCATGGTTCGCGGCACTGGGCTACGTCGGGCGTGACGCACTTGGCCGCGAACAGGTCCGCCTCTCGCTCGAACCGTCGCGATATCCAGCCGAACCCAATCCCCCAGAAGAGCACGGCCCCCACGACGCTTACGGTTTGGATACCCACCGCGGAAACGGCCTGATCCCATTCCGCTTCGATCGCCACGCGCGCCAGCAGTTCCATCATGCCCACCACCGCCAGCCAGCCGACGAAGGCGAAGACGAGGAAATGTTGGATGTGACGGTGGCGCACGTGCCCCGCCTCGTGCCCGAACACCGCCTCGATCTGCCGCGTGTCCATCGTCTCGAGCAGCGCGTCGGAGAGCAGGACGAAGCGAACCCTGGCAAACAAGCCCATCACGGCCGCGTTGATCATAACGCCGTCGCTGTGCCAAACGAGTATGTCTCTACAGCGCAGGCCGATGCGCCGACAGATCGTTTCGAGCCGATCGCGCAGTGGGCCGTCCTCGAGCGGAGCGGTTTTCCAGATGCGTCGCAACATGAGCGGAGACAGCACGAAAACACCCGCGGCCACGAGGCCAAGCAGCGCGTCCGGCGCCCAGTCGACCCCGGTCCGGGCGACGAGGGCCTTTTCGTAGCCGCGTGCGAGGTTGGCTCCGCAAAGAATCAGCGTCATCGGTACGGCCCCGATGAAAAAGTGATGGCGAAGGTTGAACTCGAGGTAGGACCGCAGCCGCCACGGCAGTCGCCCGTCATCGGCCGGCTCGCCCGGATCGAGCACCACCTGGTCGCGCACGGCTCGCTCGAAAGGATACATCCCGAGCCAGATGGCCAGGACGCTCGCCAGAAAGGGCGAGAGCACGATCAAATCCCCGAAGATCTGCAGCGCGGGTTCGGTAACGCGGAGCCATTCGGGCCAGGGCGTCGCGAACACGGTGAGACCGAAGCCGGCCAGCGCCGCAAGCCGAAGAACGGCACCGCCGCGATGGTGGAGTTGGTGCGCCCGGTTTGACGAGCCGGTGCCCGAGTCGATCAGCCGAAGCGCACGCCTGGCGATCAGGAAGGCCGTGATCCCGAGGACAATCGGCGGTAGGGCGGTCAGTAGCACCGTCCCCAGCGTGCCCTCATTCCCGAGCCACTGCCCGAGTTCCGGTTGCTCAGCCTCCCAGAAGATGAGGGCGAACGCCAATATGGTCAGCAGGTGCATCCGAGCGTAATCCTAAGGTGATGATCCGTCCGTCGCTTCCGACCCATACATCCGCGCCCGCGCGAACCCGGATGAGACGTCGACGGCGTCTACGTCACTTGTACCGTCACGTCGGCTCGTGGCAAGTTTTTTTCCAGGGAGGTTTCGCGCGTCGCGATGTTTAATGGTTGGGGTGCGCGAGTTTCAAGTCCAGCAGCCGTTTGATTCGGTCATTCCCAACGCGCTTGCCGGTGCGGCGCGAGGATGAATCGTCGATCCAGTCAATGGCCGGTAGTTTGGCTTGGGCGATCATACGGTCGTAGAACACGCGGCGCGGCTCCGGCGCATCGTCGCTCAGATTAAGTACGCCGTGGTGTCGCACGTCGAGCAGCGCGACGAGGGCCGATACGATATCGTCGCGGTGAATCAGGTTGACATACGCGCTGCCGCCGGATTGCCGAGTACCCGCCATCGCTAGAGGGCGTTCCGTCAGCTCGCGCCCCGGTCCGTAGATGCCGGCGAGCCGCACGACCGAGACGGCCACGGGATCGCCGTCACCGGCCAGCAAGCCGGCTCTGCCAGTTCCCAGTTCGAGCAACGTGTTTTCGGTGTCGAGCAGGATCGCTCCGCGTTCGTCGCGCGGCTTCGTCGGCGACGATTCGTCCACCCAACTCCCGTCGTTTTGACCGTAGACCCGCGTGGAAGACGTGTAGATGACCCGCCGAACGCGCGTTTGCGCGACCGCCGCTGCGAGGTGTTGCGCCGCGGCGAGATAGACGTTGCGGTAATCCGCTCCACGATCCTTCGGAGCGATTGTCAGATAGACGGCTTGGCGATCCGCGAGAACGGCCGCAAGACGGTCGGTGTCCGCAATGTCGAGAAGCTCCGCGCGAACGCCGAGTGACCGCAACTCCCCAATGCGCCCGGTGGAGGTCGTTGTGGCCACCACGTCATGCCCGGCGCCCACCAGCGCCTCCGCCAGTGCCGAGCCGACGTATCCGCACCCGATAATGGCGATAGGAACGCTTCCCATGTCAGTCCAACCAGGCGTAGGCGTGCTTTGGCGGAGCGATCGGTTCGAGGCAACGTAGAGTCCCGGTCGCACAACTCGACGCGGGCGTCTCTACACGTCGCGGAGGTCGTGCCCCATCTTGGCTTTCTTCGTTCTGAGGTAGTGAATGTTGTGTTCGTTGGGTTTGATCTCGATCGGTAGTTGCTCGACGATCTTGATCCCGTACACCTCGAGCCGCTCCGTCTTTTTTCGATTGTTGGTCATGATGCGAAGCTGTCGCAGACCGAGGTCGCGAAGGATGTGTGCGCCAACGCCGTAGTCACGCCGATCGACCGGCAGCCCCAGCTTCTCGTTGGCCTCGACGGTGTCGAGCCCTTCGTCTTGCAGCTTGTAGGCCCTGAGTTTGTTGTGCAGGCCGATGCCCCGACCTTCTTGACGCAGGTAAATGACCGCACCCTTACCCGCCTCCTGGATCCGCTGCATGGCCGCGTCGAGCTGCTGGCCACAGTCGCAGCGCCGCGAGTGAAACACGTGCCCCGTCATGCATTCCGATTCGACCCGGACGATCACCGGTTCCTCGTGGATCACGGGGTTGCCCTTGGCGTCGAGGTCTCCGATACCGCCGCAGCAGATCGCCAAGTGCGGCTCCGGATCGACGGGTGAGTGGTAAGTGATCAGCGTGAATTCTCCGAACTCCGTCGGCAGTTTGGTCGTCACCCCGCGCGTCACAAACGTCTCGCGCTTCATGCGGTATTCAATAATGTCTGCGACGGTGTACATGCGGATGTCGTGCTTTTTTGACAACTTGATCAGCTCCGGCAAGCGGGCCATCGAGCCGTCATCATTCATGATTTCGATGATCGCGCCGATCGGGCGCAGGCCGGCCATCCGGCAGAGGTCGACCGTCCCTTCCGTTTGACCCGCGCGAACCAACACGCCGCCGTCCCGCGCCATAAGCGGGTTGATGTGTCCCGGACGCGAGAGATCCATCGGACGCGTGTCGGGCGAAGCCGCCACCTCGATCGTCTTGGCGCGATCGAACGAAGACACGCCGGTGGTCACGCCGAAACGACTGTGCGCGTCGATGGTGACCGTGAAGGCGGTGCCAAACGGCGTCGTGTTCTCGGAGGTTTGCAGTGGGAGATTCAGCGTCTCGCAGCGCTCCCGGGTCATGGGCAGGCAGAGCACCCCCCGACCGACGTTGAGCATGAAGTTGACGGCGTCGGCCGTGATCTTCTGCGCGGCGATCACCAGGTCGCCCTCGTTCTCGCGGTTCTCGTCGTCGACGAGAATGAGGAGTTGGCCCGCGCGAAGATCCTCGAACGCCTGTTCAACGGATGAAAAAGGTGACTGACTCATGGGCATATCACGGTGGCGTGCCCGCACGACGAGCCGCGGCCAAACGTTTCCTGATTCTCAAATTATCTGCGATCCACACAATTGTACCGCACAACGCGCGTTTTCCAAAATCCGCCAATCGGGGACGGGTTTCCCGGCTGAGGTGCTCCCCCGTGCGTCAGGGGGTGGTTGCGGGGGCACCCGGCAAGGACGGGTTCGCCGCGCGTGGCGCGTCCGGCGATAGAGCCGACTCCGCGAAATGAACGACGGATTCATGCGACGTGGGCAGTTCAAGAACGACGTGTTGCCCGTCGGGTCTTACGATAACCATGGCCGGAAGGCGCAGCGCGCCAAACGGTGTGATGGCTGTTTCTCGCGAAAAACCGGGCAACGCGATGCGGCAATGGATCAGGTCGTTGAGGCGTAAGCAGACCTCGTGCCGGTCCAGTATCTTCTTGAGTCGTCGCCAGTCGCGAGACAGGGTTCGGTGATACACGACGAGTGTCGGCTTTCCTTCACGGGTAGCCTGCGCCAAGGCGGGCT